>PAFS01000018.1 GCA_002705325.1 Gammaproteobacteria bacterium
TGGCCAATCAGATCGTATTGAGCCGGCATCGACCTTCCATCCTTTCCACATTAGGCGCGAGCATAACGAGCGGGACTCTGTTGTTCCACAGACGACACTCCAAACACGCACAATTTGCAATCAAAGAACTTTAATTGTAATATGCACATTGTGCGAATTAAAGAGGTAAGCATGATGAAAAAGATACTAGTAATTGGTGTCCTCGGATCGCTCATCNCAANCTCTCAAGTCGTNGCAGAACCTGAGCCAATGATGACCAANGGNNATTTGTGCGCCTATCTGGCGTTATCGAGCCGTCAACAAGAGGGCTTTTTAAACTGGGCAGCCGAGAAACGACAAGAAGATTTCTCCCACGACCCCCTCTATTTGGAAGCCTTAATCTACGAGGTTGATGTTGCCGAGCGTAAAAAAGCGCACTACGAGTCATTGATGCAGTATTCGCAGTGCGATTCAGGCAATCGTTGGAGCGAAAAATTGGTGCCGAATCCGATCTAACGTGATTGCCTTTAACAGGAGCGTTCGAGGCTTTTCTCAATCGAGTGACGCATTGAATCGGTGACGTCATACAGTGCCATGTAAACATCACTAAACTGTCATAATTAAACGCTAATGTCCCGTCACATCGATTCAATATTAGCGGGCGTTTAATACTCATGTTCACAGCGATTGAACAATGTTTTGCCAAGCACGGCGAAAAAAAATACGGTGAATTCGTTACCCAACGACAGCACGCATTGCAGTGTGCGATGTTGGCATCTCAAGAGGGTTCCTCGTCGGCCCTTATCGCGGCAGCGCTTCTTCATGATATTGGTCACATGTTGGATCACAGCATCGGGTCGAAGAACCCTGGNGAAGACCTNGAACATGAGGTGACGGGTGCAGAATTTTTGGCTCNGTGGTTTCCAAAAGAGGTGACTGAGCCCGTGCGTCTGCATGTNATAGCAAAGCGCTTNTTGACAGGTAATGATCCANACTACTANAACACGTTNAGCCCTGCTTCGAAGCACAGTTTGGATCTTCAAGGTGGCCCAATGTCGGCCGATGCGCAGCGTCAGTTCCTTAATGTACCCTTCGCAAAAGAGGCGATTCAACTCAGACGTTGGGATGATCAAGCCAAAGAAGCTGATCTGGATCTGTCGCTTCAGCTATCTGATTTCAGGGAGCTTTTGAAGTCATTAGCGAATCGTGAGTTCGCATGATGGTCTCGCGATTTTCTNAAGAGGATGAGCTCCAAGAAGCGAGGCGCGATTGGTTGGCGACACTCGTTCGCGTTCCAGCNAGTGAAGTCATCGCGGCCTCCAATGAGTTCGATTTCAGTGTGGTCATACTGAAAGGTCCTGAAGTGGGTCTCCTTATGATCAATGGACGCATTCACAGCACTGGGCGTCCATTTCACCTGGGTGAAGTCAGTCTGACGAAGTGTGTCTTGAAAGATGATCAGGGGTTACTTGGCTATGGGCATATCATTGGCCGAAATAAGCAACAAGCCAAAGCGATCGCACTGTTCGACCTTGCACTACAGCGGAATGATTNGGCTGAAGCGGCTTTNNTCCGACTCAACGCCTGGAAAGAAGANGTTGCNGAAATTGATGCGATGGAATCGGAGGCTGTCNAAGAAACCCGTGTCGATTTCTTNACGATGGTCCGAGGAGAGTCCTAATGATCGCGAACATTATCGAAGCCCCGGCCCGTCAAACCCACCTGATGCAACAAACATTTCGTTGTGCATTAACTGCGCTGGCTGAACCGTTAAGACCGCTCTCGCTTCCTGAAGTGACCGCGCCAGAGGGAACAGGCATGGGGCTATGGGCAATGGTTTTAACACTGCTCGATCACGATGTCACCGTCTACTGGCCGGATATGAACGAATCGATGCGGGCGAATTTGGTTTTCCATACAGGTGTGCAGATTATGGAAGAACCTGAGAAAGCAGATTGGGTTGTCTTACATTCTGATGATCTAAATGCGGAATCAGTGCTGGATCGAGTCTCCATAGGAACACACGAAAGACCAGACACAGCAACAAGCGTTCTCATTCTCACTTCAAATGCTTCGACTGATGTACTTGCTGAAGGCCCGGGATTTGAGAATCCACAGGAGCTGAAAGTCAAATTGTCCAAATCGTTGGTGTGTCGCCTGATTCAAAATAACCAAAAGTATCCTCTGGGATTTGACGTGTTTTTGGTTGGTGAGCACTCGGTGGCAGGTCTTCCTCGGTCAACGCGTTTAATAGTGAGGACTGACTAATGTACGTTGCTGTCAAAGGTGGAGAGCGAGCTATTCGAGAGGCGCATGCCCTGTTGGCGGAGATGCGTCGTGGCGATCCTGAGGTAGCTGAGTTAACGCTCAAACAAATTCAAAACCAAATGAGTCTAGCAGTCGATCGCGTCATGAATGAAGGCTCATTGTTTGATCCTGAGTTGGCAGCTCTTGCGATTAAGCAAGCGCAGGGCGACATGATCGAGGCAATATTTTTACTGCGTGCATATCGGACCACCCTGCCGAGGCATGGCGAAACGGTGCCGCTTGAAACCTGTCAAATGCGAATTTTGCGGCGGATATCAGCTGTTTTTAAAGATGTTCCTGGCGGTCAATTATTGGGGCCTACACACGACTACACGCATCGACTCCTCGATTTTTCGTTAGCGGTTACTGAAATGGATCGAGAGCCACAAGACGAACCGCTCGAGGAGCATGCGCATGCGCATGCTTTTGAAAAAGACAGCGATGCGTTGGATGACGTGACGCGCGTGTTAATGATTCTCGAAAACGATGCGCTGGTCGAGCTTCCTCCTGAAGGGGATGAGCTGACTGGTGATATCACACGTGAACCGTTGGATATTCCGACAGACCGTCCAACACGGCTGCAAGCGCTGGCACGAGGTGACGAAGGCTATTTGTTGGCGCTTGCCTATTCGACGCAGCGTGGTTACGGACGGAACCATCCATTCGCTGGTGAAATTCGTTCTGGGGTCGTCACTCTTGAATTCCCGATCGAAGAACTTGGTTACAGCGTCCCTGTTGGTGAACTGCTAATGACCGAATGCGAAATGATCAACCAGTTTGAGGGGTCTAAAGACGTTCCGCCAACATTTACCCGAGGCTATGGGTTGCAAATTGGTTTGTCTGAGCGGAAGGCGATGTCGATGGCTCTGGTTGATCGCGCGCTTAGAACACGCGAATTTGATGAGGAAGTTGAATCGCCGGCGCAAGACGAGGAATTCGTCTTATCGCATTGTGACAACGTCGAGGCTTGGGGTTTTGTGTCCCACCTAAAATTACCGCATTACGTCGATTTTCAAAGTGAATTGGAGTTGATTCGCAGACTTCGTAAGGAACAGGAGGTGCGCGATGACGCTTGATGCGGAGAGCTATAACTTTGCTTATCTGGATGAGCAAACCAAGCGCATGATTCGACGTGGTCTTTTAAAGGCAGTTGCAGTGCCTGGACTTCAAGTCCCATTTGGTGGTCGCGAAATGCCGCTTCCCTACGGATGGGGTACAGGCGGTATTCAGGTGACCGCCTCTGTAATCGGCGAAGATGACTGTCTCAAAGTCATTGATCAAGGCGCTGACGATACAACCAATGCCGTCAGTATCCGCAAATTCTTTGCTAAGACAGCATCGGTTAAAACCACAGAAATTACTGAAGAAGCGACGCTGATTCAAACCAGGCATCGGATTCCTGAAACGCCGCTGTCATCGGGTCAAATTTTGATTTATCAGGTGCCAATTCCTGAGCCTCTGCGATTCATTGAGCCTCGAGAGACAGAAACTCGAAAGATGCACGCGCTGTCTGAATACGGTGTGATGCACGTCAAACTGTATGAAGACATTACGCAATTTGGCCAGATAGCGACAGCGTATGCCTATCCTGTGATGGTGAACGGTCGTTATTTGATGGATCCATCACCAATTCCGAAATTCGACAATCCTAAAATGAATCAAAATCCCGCATTGCAGCTATTCGGAGCGGGTCGTGAGAAGCGGCTGTACGCAGTGCCCCCCTATACCGATGTGCAATCGCTCGATTTCGAAGATCATCCGTTTGAGGTGCAAAGCTGGGATGAAAACTGTGCATTGTGTGGGGCGACAGACACTTTTTTAGATGAGGTGATCGTCGATGATGCTGGAACGCGCATGTTTGTGTGCTCAGACACGCATTTTTGCGGCCAGCGTCAGGAGGCTCAGAATGTGTGAACCAATCTTATCAGCGCGTTATCTCACCAAAGAGTATGCGCCTGATCAGGGCTGCTTAGATATTGAACTCGATGTTTGGNCAGGTGAAGTACTCGGAATCGTTGGTGAGTCTGGTTCTGGCAAATCAACATTGCTGCGTCTGCTATCGGGTCAAGAGCGACCTGATACAGGGTCAAATCGATTCCTTNCCAGTGCCAATGAGTGGGTCGAATTAACTGAAGCGTCAGAAAGTAATCTTCGCTTATTGGGGCGNACGGAGTTTGGAATCATTCACCAAAATCCTCGGGACGGATTACGTTTGCGAATCAGCGCTGGTGGCAACATCGGCGAACGACTCATGGGTGTTGGTGAACGACACTATGGNNATATTCGCGCACGTGCGGCCCAGTGGATGCAAGAAGTTGAAATTGATCCTGCTCGGATTGATGACANGCCTCTGTATTTTTCTGGGGGCATGCAACAACGCCTTCAAATCGCCCGTAACCTCGTCACAAACCCACGTTTAATCTTTATGGATGAGCCNACTGGCGGACTCGATGTGTCTGTTCAGGCTCGACTTCTCGATACGCTCAAACGACTCGTTCAGGAGCTCAATATTGCGGTCATCATTGTGACACATGATATGGGCGTTGCAAGGCTCTTAGCAGACCGTTTGCTGGTCATGAAGAACGGTCGAGTGATCGAATCGGGCTTGACCGATCAGGTGCTTGATGACCCGCATGCGGCATACACNCAACAGCTTGTTGCATCGATCCTACAGGTGAACTGATGCGTCGAATCACTGTGACAGAAGTCTCTAAAACGTTCACGTTGCATAATCAAGGTGGAGCGAAACTGCCAGTTCTTGATCGGATGTCATTTCATGTGGATGCCGGTGAATGCGTTGTTCTTTACGGGCCTTCGGGATGTGGAAAGAGCACGCTACTAAAAATGCTTTTCGGTAATTATTTGGCAGACCAAGGTTCCATTGAGATTCATTCCGAAGAGGGTGTCGTCGATTTAGTTCGAGCCCATCCACATGAGGTGTCGACGTTACGCCAGCAGACGCTTGGCTTTGTGAGTCAGTTTTTGCGTGTTATTCCGCGTGTTTCGACCTGGGATTTGGTCTGTGATCCGTTAAAGCGTCAAGGAATTGAGCAAACTGAAATCGACGATCGGGTTGCGCAAATGTTAAAGCGGCTGAACCTCCCGGAGTCGCTATGGCATCTGGCTCCAGCGACATTTTCAGGGGGNGAGCAGCAGCGTTTGAATATCGCACGGAGTCTCATTCTCGATTACCCGATTGTTCTATTGGATGAACCCACCGCATCGCTTGATGCAGCAAATCGCGAGGTGGTTGCGGGTTTGATTGCCGACGCGCGTGAGCGTGGTGCTGCACTTGTTGGGATTTTTCATGACGACACATTACGTAGTCATGTCGCTGATCGATTGATTCATTTGGAGGCTGTGGCATGAGTCTGGTCATTTCTGGGAAGCAGGTGCTCGTTGATGGAGTTTTTCAACCGGCAACAATCTCAATTGACGATGGAGTCATTGTCTCCATTGAGCATGAATTGAAAAGCGGCCCGAATGTTGTAGAGGCGGGTGAGCGTTACGTCATACCTGGTCTCATCGAATTACACACGGACAATCACGAAAAATATTTTGAACCGCGTCCTGGAGTCAACTGGCCGCACATGGATGCGTTGATTGCGCATGACGCACAGTTGGCGACCGCTGGAATNACGACTGTNTTTGATGCGATTGCCATTGGATACGGTGTTGGCGCATCAAATGCCAATCGTGAGCGAATTGCTGCGCAATCAATTGATACATTACTCGAGATTCGACACCAAGATGTTTTCCGAGTAGATCATCACATTCATTTGCGTTGTGAGTGTTCGTGCGAGGGAACTAGCGCATATTTTGAACCTTGGGCTGGAGTGGATGGGATCGACCTTGTTTCACTGATGGATCACGCACCAGGGCAGCGTCAGTTCGCATCGATTGANAAATACATCGAATACTACAAAAAGAAATACGGCTACACGGATGAGGCGCTGAAGCAAGTGATGGATGATCACTTCAAGGCCTCAGAGGCGTTTTCAGATCCGAATCGAGAGGCGATCTCAGCGCTCTGTACTGAACATGACATTGCCCTCGCATCGCACGACGATGCAACACTGGCTCATGTCCTTGAGTCAGAGAGTCTTGGGTGTTCTCTGGCAGAGTTTCCGACCACAGTTGAGGCGGGAGAGGCCTGTCATGAGCGGGACCTCCTAGTCATGATGGGGGCGCCNAATGTGATTCGAGGGGGATCGCATTCGGGAAATGTTGCAGCCAAAGACTTTGCATCACGCGGATGGCTTGATGTGCTGTCGTCAGATTATTATCCAACGGCACTGTTACCAGCCGCTGTGAAGTTGACGGATCCAGAAATCGGAATGTCCTTAGGTGATGCGATAGCAACTATCACAGAAAATCCAGCCAAGGCCGCGTACTTCCATGACAGAGGCCATTTAGCTGAGGGTTTGCGTGGGGATGTGGTTTTATTTTCACTGGATCAACATGGGGTTCGCGTATCTGAAACCTATGTTCAAGGTCATCGGGTGTTCTGATGACCGCAGCACTCTTTTACCTGTGTGCACCATCGGGGGCTGGCAAAAATGCGTTGCTGTCAGCACTCAATGAGTTTGAATCAGCGCCTTATGTGGCGGTTCGCACCATTACGCGACCCGCGGATATCACAGAAGCATCCGAGCCAGTCACGGATTATGTATTTGCGCAATTCAAAGAGGCGGGATTGTTTGCCCTAGAATGGTCAGCAAATGGCTTTCACTATGGGATTCGGACAAGTGAGATTGCGTGCTCCGATTCAGTCATTATTAACGGCTCTAGAGCCTATTGGCCCGAAGCAAAACGCCGATTTCCTGGTATGTCCCTAGTTACAATCGAAGTTCCTGAGCTTATCTTGAAAGAACGTTTACTTGCTCGAGAGCGCGAGTCAGAATTTGAGATCATTGCGCGGTTGAAGCGAAATCGCGAATTATCGAAAGAGCTTCAAAAAGAAACACCATTTTGTNCACTGATCAATGATCGATCACCCCGAGATATGGCCGTAGATTTTATGGAGAGACTCGAATGTATATCCGGCTAACTGGTACAGGGAATGCACCACAAATCCCGGTGTATGGATGCTCTTGCAAAAGCTGTTCGCGCGCTCGTGTTGATGAAAATTACAGACGACGTCCAGCATCCGCCGACATTCAAACGTCCACTGGTCGATTTTTGTTAGATGCGGGTCGAACTGATCTTGCTGATTGGGTCGACCCCAAGACTCTAAAAGGTATCATTCTGACGCATTACCACATGGACCACGTCGCTGGTTTGTTTCACTTGCGGTGGGGCGTGGCTGGATCAATTCCCGTGTTCGGACCATCAGATCCCAATGGATGTGATGATTTATACACGCATCCCGGCTGTCTTGATTTTAGCAACACGCTTGAACCATATCGTGAACATCGCCTCTGTGAGGAAATGACAATTACTCCGGTCCCCATTAAGCATTCGAAAATGACTTTTGGGTACATAATTAAGGGACGCCGAGAGGTGNTTGTCTATTTGAGTGACTGCGATGGTATTGGGCCTGAAAGTGCGTCAATGATCCGTGAATCAATGCCAAAAGTAGTCATCGTTGACTGCAGTTTCCCGCCTGAGGTCGGCCGAAATCATTTGAGTTTAGATCGAGCGCTGCCATTACTCGATGAACTCGGTGCACACTGGCTCTATCTGACGCATATCGGACACGATCTTGAAAACTACNTGNTGTNGCATCCNTTGCCTGAGGATNGCCGAATTCTTGTCGCCAGAGATGGNCTCACGCTGAACATCGACTAAAGCCCGATTCCTCGTAACACAACTGTCATTAGTTGTTCATCGAACCGTCTTCAGTGGTTCATACACTATAAAAAACAGCAGAGGAATACGTGCAGTATGTCGATGGCAGAACTTAATCGTAGCCAAGGCTTCTCGGTTCGTTTAGCAAGCACTCAGGAAGAAGTTGAAAAGACGCAACGCCTTCGTTACGACGTATTTGCTCGAGAAATGGGTGCTCAAGTCCANACTACGAAGCCAGGTGTCGAATCGGATGATTTTGACCCTCATTGCGATCATTTGTTGGTCGANGAACTTCAAACTGGTCGCATNGTCGCATCAACCCGACTCTTGAGAAAAGATGCTGCGAAGACAATNGGGCGTTTTTACTCNGAGTCNGAATTTTCNGCNNGNTTNATNGCGNGNCTTNGANGGTGANGTGGTCGAATTNGGNCGNACCTGTGTTCACGTCGATTTCCGTTCGGGCGGCGGCATCATGCTGCTATGGAGCGGTATCGCTCAACTGATGAANCGCTGGGATATCGATTATTTATTAGGCTGCGCAAGTGTACCGTGCCGTGATGATGGGCGGCTTGTGCANACGTTGATGAATGGCTTGAGAGCAAAGCATCTGAGTCCTGAATGTCTGCGTGCAGAACCACGTGTACCAGTTTCAGCGTTATCTGGTCAGGAAGTCGATGGTGCAATCATGCCGCCGCTTCTGAAAGCCTATTTGCGCCTTGGTGCTTGGGTGTGTGGAGAGCCNAGCTTGGATGANGAGTTTGGTGTTGCGGATTTGATGGTGCTTTTGGATATGCGTGAATTAAANCATCGGTATTTCANACATTTNCTTGGTCGTGAGTCGAAAGCCGCTNATCAAGTCGGCAAGCCACAAGAGGTTGCAATCACNGCATGAAATTTGTTCGTATCCTCCTTCACATGCTCCGCGGTCTGTGGANATTAAAGCGACTCGAGAAGNGTAANGANCCTCGCTTGACGCGTCGCAAAGTNCAGTTATGGCATCGAAAAGCGTTGCACCTCTTCGGNCTTGAAAGAGTCCTCGTTGGCGATATTCCAACAGGACCTTGTTTGATTGTGTCGAACCATTTGTCTTGGATCGATATCCTGATGATTGGCTCNATGATNAATGTTCGCTTCCTGTCAAAGGCAGAGGTCGCAAGTTGGCCAATCGTTGGGAAATTAGCCAAAGGTGCTGGGACATTGTTTNTTCACCGTGGTGANCGACAATCTGCTGANATCGCGTTGAATGNTATTGAAATTGCGTTGAAACAAGGTGATCAGGTTGTGGTTTTCCCAGAAGGAACATCCACTCGTGGACCGATGCCGATTAAATTTCGGAGCCGCTTGATTGAAGCTGCCCGTCGGGCGGGTGTTCCTATTGTGCCGATGGCGCTCAGCTACCATGGACCCGGTAAAGCGTTTNCCTCATATGCGGGCGATGATGATTTTGTGTCACACATGACGTGGTTATGTCAGGCGCCATTTATTCGTGGACGAGTTGCAATTGGTNCGGCNATTGCTCCGACCGACGNGGCAGCTGTNATTGCGCGTGAGGCACAATCGAATGTCGAATCAATGCTCGAACTTGTTGTGTGTAACGACCGTCAATNGATCGCGACGACTCAAAAGATTGATCTAGCGACCACGTCGAACTGAGATTTGACCAACCGCCTCGCCGCGGGCCGTTGCGATCACAGGTTGGCTGGAAGCCTTTGGTAGACGGTTGACTAAGTCTTCCTCACCAATTGCCCGGAGTAACTCAACGACAAGCGCCTCTTGTCCTCGCAGTGAGCCATCTTCGCATTTCAGTGCAAACCCGATTTCGCGATCNGCAATGGCTCCAAGATAGACGCCTTCGGCACCCATCTTGACTTGTAAGCGTCCTTGTCCTNCCTCNAGAAGTTGGGTATCTAATCGATCTGAGCCGGCAACCATGAACGGTGCACTCGCTTGTGCGATACGTAGTCTGCGCGCGGCTGCNTTGAATTCGTCGGAAAACCGCTCAGCGCCAAGCTTTGCGAATCCCAGTGCCATGATATCCAGTGGCAGTGCATAGGTTGGTACAGAACAGCCATCAGACGCGTAATCGAGTGCATTTGCATCGATCCCAAAAATCAGGCTCATATGCTCTCNGATCTTGGCTTGAAGNGGGTGGTCGTATGCAGTGTACCCATNAGTTTGCCAGCCAACNTGTTGACAGACCGATAACATGCCTGTGTGTTTCCCAGAGCAACAGTGATGNAGTTGNGTTGCCGTGACATGATCATGAGTCAACTTTAAGCGGACAGGTTCAGTAAATGGGAGCGTGATACCGCACTCTAGANCATCGACATCGAGATTCAGCTGAGTCAGCCATTGATTCACCAGAGTGACATGNTCGTGTTCGCCGTTATGGGATGCGCAGGCGATTGCCAGGTGCTCGNCAGATAGACAAAGCGCATCGGCCGCTCCACTCAAAACCAGTTCAAGCGCCTGGATCCATTTAGCCGCAGAGCGCGGGAAGGTCTCACGTTTGAGGTCNCCAAAAGCCAGTATGGTTTCCCCATCTGCATTGACGACAATGCCGTGACCGAGAGANGAGCTTTCAACGCGTTGCCCGCGTGATATTTCGACAATCCAAGGATCCATGTNCACACCATCATTGACTGAGNGACAAGAATTGCCGAATTGGTGTGGTTAACGCAAGCGGCTTTGTCGACTAAAACTGGGTCGCAAGAACTCCATCTGATCTGCTCGAATTCGATGTGAGTTGATCAGCGCCAAATACTCTGCGTGATTTGGCGTGTACGGCAATGCCAGCAATTCCATATTTGTTTCATCAAGCAATTTATTGCCTTTGAACTGATTGCAGCGACGGCANGCAGATACGACATTCATCCAAGTGTCTTNCCCGCCTTTCGAAATGGGAACGACATGNTCTCGCGTGAGGTNACGATCTTCGTTTGGTTTACCGCAATAAAGGCATAGGTGTTGGTCGCGGCGGAACAGGGAGGTGTTGGTCAGGTTTGGGATCCGGCTTGCGAGATCAAACACTCGACCTTCACAAGCCATGATCGAGTGCAGGACAAGTGTCGACTGCATACCTGTCNGTCTCGATCGTCCACCTCTGACGGTCATACACGGNGAGCCGAGCGTCCAGGCGACCATCCCNCGCGCCTGNAGNGTCACAGCATCNTCCCAGTTCAACCATTCGACTGGGGAGCCAGCAATATTTAAACGCAGGATCCTTTCGTGCATGNGCGCTCCTTTGCTNAAAAGCTACATGTTTTTTATGACAATTCAACCCTCATTGAGAGATCAATTGCTCGAATGTCTTTAGTCAGTNTACCAAGGGAAATTCGATCAACACCAGTTGTGCCAATTGCACTGAGATTCTCTTCAGTGATACCACCGGACGCCTCTAACTCAATATGCTGAAGTCCAGCATTCGCCCGTTGCTGAACGGCTTCTTTTAGTGCGTTGATGTCAAAATCATCAAGCATGATGATGTCCGGTTGAGCGTTGAATGCTTCCTCGAGTTCCACAAAGGTTTCGACCTCGTCCTGGACTTTGATCGTTGGATGCATCTGACGCGCTGCTTGGATAGCTTGGGTGATGCTTCCAGCCGACGCGATATGATTCTCTTTGATTAATATTTGATCAAATAAACCAATCCTGTGATTGTCGCCACCACCGACTTTGACTGCATATTTTTGTGCATCACACAGACCAGGAATGGTCTTACGTGTATGGAAAATCCGAGCTGGACTTCCCTAGACAAGCATCGCTAAGTCTCGTGTTCGCGAGGCAACTTCAGAGAGCATTTGGATGAAATTGAGGGCCGTGCGTTCGCCAGATTCCCAGCGCCCGGGCAGGCCCTGTGAATCTGGCGAGCTGAGTACGCCTCAATATGATCGCCTTCATTAACTAGCCAATCGATACTAATTCGGGAGTCGAGTTGTCTGAAGACCTCCTCCGCATAAGGGATTACAGCGATCACCATAGGATCTCATGTCAGCAGTGATGCTTGTCCATCAGCGTCTGCTGGAATGGGATCCGCGGTCACGTCATCGGTCCGGATATCTTCGTCAAGCGCACGGCGCACACCGGTCGCAACAGTTGTTGGAACTTGAATCATTAGGGCATTCCGAGTGGGCGGCCACCATCGAGCGGAAGAATTGACCCTGTGGTGAAGCGATTCGATTGGAGATAGCAAATGGCTTCGATCGCGACATCAAATCCAGGGACGATTTTTAACGCGCTTTTAGCAACCGTACGCTCGCGATATGCCGCGTCATCTTCATCACGAAATTCAAGTAGCGCCGGACATAATGCATTGACTCGAATATCCGGTGCATATTTTTTTGCCTGGCTTTTGGTGAGATTCAGCATCGCACTCTTGGAGGCCGCGTAGGCCATATGTTGATCGCTCCCGCGGTTGGCGACATGATCAGAGAGATGGATCACCGAAGGATTATCTGAACCAAGCAGCGCCGGTGCCAGTATTTCTGTCAGTACCATCGGAGCGCCGACATGAACGCGCATCATCAGAGCGAGATGATCGAGATTCTGACGTCCACCAGGATCTGTGAACCAACTCGATGCGTTATGTACGATCGAATAGAGAACTGGACATTTGTCTTGCAGCTCTTGAGCCGCTGCATAGACCCCGTCATCGGTGGAGAAATCGGCTTGTACACAGAGAGCTCCTTGATCAGTCAGTTGCTCGACTTGTGGTCGTGGACTCCGATACGTGATCACAACTGATTGCCCGTGATTTAAATAATAGTTGGCAAGTGCAAAGCCTAAGCGTGTTGCGCCACCAGTGATAAGTATTGGGTCAGTCATGCTGTGAGATTATCCGGTCGAATAGGATCCTCCATTTGAAAGAAGGCGTGCGACAGTTGCAAGGGGGACGGCCAATAATTTCGCTCTTGACGCCAATGCAGTTCTGCTTCTTTACATAATGCGTCGAATGCTTGGTTGTATGGATGATGGGGATCCATTGGATCCCCATCATTAAGTTGATCAAGTCCAAGTTCGTGTTGGCGACGCGTAAACCAGGCTAACAACACCTGATATTCACGAGCGTGGCGAGCCACATTCTCAGGCTCGGTAACAATTGTGTACATCAGAGCGCGTTCATTTTTGGACCCAGTGGAATCCTCCGTACAGAGTCAGTCATCCAACTGTCCTGATAGTCGCCGCCACTTTGTTTTGAAAGAGACCAAAGATAGCCCGCGACCTCACCATTGGAACCGACAACCATAATAGGAATCGATGCGGTATTGTTTCCGGCGAACTCGGGTTCCCCTAGTGTGCGACGGGTGTGATTGATCAGTGGGGCATATGCCGGTTGCTCAACAATTGCTTTGAAATGCCAAAATGGACCCGTCGATCGCTTATTCGAGGGGCTTGCGAATTCAAATGCCTGTTGTAGCCCGGCATCAGGGCTCGGACTATCATTATTTGCCATGCTTCCGAGCACAATTTCGACGACGTCTTTGGGGGACAACTCAGGAGACGGAGTCTTGTCGTAGCCAAATGCGAATGACGACACTCCAAGGGATAAAACGATTAGCCACCGCATAAGATACCTCCTCTTTTTATAGGGACATGGGGATTAATTTGTTGGAGGCAATACATCGTTGTTGACGATTGCAAAACAGCGCGCATCTTTCGGCTGAAAGCGAGGGCCTCCTGAAAACGCAGTAAATGCAGGAAGGAGCAAAAGCCGTTGATGTTTGATGGCGAAGCAGGGACAACTCAGACGGTCAGATGCCGCTTTGAACTCAACTTGTGGATGGATGTGACCGGCAATGCGATAGGCCGAGTCATCATCAGGGTGGTGAGCTAATTCAATTCCACGCCAAAGGGTTGGCTCGGGATGAATTAAAAATCCTAGGGCGCGAGCGAAGGATTCGGCTTGTCTATCGTGATTACCGAGAATGACGTTGAGCTGGATTTGCAATGGGTCGAGCACGTCATGCCAGCGATCCATTTGAGCATTCGTGATTGATTGTGGCTGATGAAATAAATCGCCGAGCACCCAAACGGTCGTCGCCTGTGTGTCTTTGATTGCTCGGATCAGTCGATCCAAATCAGACACTTCGCTGGCTTCAGGAATCGGGATTCCAGCCTGTCTGAAGTGTGCGCCTTTTCCAAGATGCAGATCACTCAAAAATAACGTGTCACTTGTTTTGTGCCAAAGCGTGCGATCGGCTCGCGCGATGAACTCCAAACCACCAAATTCAAGATGCTGCATCGAAACTCCGAGTGAACCGCTCCAGCCGTGTGGCAATCGTCTCGGTCGATAGCCTCGAACTCAATCGATCGATCACAAGTGGTAGAGCGAGTGGTGAAGGTTGTGCGATCTGTTTGATTCGGATCGGTTGTTTTTCGAGCACGCATAGCGTTTCTGAAAGCCTCTCAACATCGAATTCATCCCGCAATACATCATCTTTGGCTTGTCGGAGTAATACGTGTTCGGGATCGTATTGACACAATACGTCATATAACAAACCGGCAGAAGTTTGCAGCATCCGTACGGATTTCTGACGGCCCGGATAACCTTCAAAAATCAATCCGGAGATACGGGCGGTTGCGCGGAATTGACGTCGGATCAGTTCTGACAAGTTCAGTGCTTGCTCAAGATCTTGGTCGATATTGTCGTGTTGAACAATCGATGACCATCGATCAGTGCAGATCTCAAGCGGCTNAGGCTCGGGACTCAGAAGCTCGATGCCATAGTCATTCACGGTTACCGTTAATGTTGCAGGGGTTAATTTNGCGATTCTGCTGGCAATCAGCGGTCCGAGCGCTTGATGAACGAGCCAACCAGCGAACGGATAAATACACAAGTGGTAGCCGTCGCGTGACTTAAATCGCTCGGCAATCGCAACATCGGGTTTCGGACANCNGCTGATCTGAGCTTGAATAGTTGCCGTNTNTTGCAGCGCTTCGGCCAACCAGTGTCCATTTTGGATTCGAGTCGATAACGGCGTGGTTCTCTCAAAATCGGACACAANCCNAGTGGCGAGCGTTTCAGAGAGTGGCAGCCGACCTCCTGTCCAGCGAGGGACCTCACTGGCTTTGCGGGANCCAGCNGGTTTGACAACCAGTTCACCATCCGAAAAGCGAACCATTTCCAGGCGCTTACCNGAAAATCGGAAGACNTCGCCNGGTTGAAGTCGGCCTGCAAATGATTCTTCGACCTCCCCCAGACTNCCACCTCGTCGCATTTTGACCCGCACGTGTGCATGCGCCACNATGGTTCCAATACTCANCCGATGCCGTCTGGCAGCTTGNTTGGAGGCGAGTATAAATCNTCCGTCGTCGCGTTCTACGAGTCGACGGTATTCTGGGTATTCTTTGAGTGAATCTGATCCTCGAAGAAGTACCGTCAAGAGTCGATCAAANAGATCTCGTGTGAGATGTCGATAAGCCCAGGATTTCGTAATTTCCTGAAATATCTCATCCGGATNCCAAGGGGCCTGCAATGCCATCGTGACAAGATGTTGGATTAACACATCGAGANAATGTTCGGGTGGTCGAATCGGTTCGAGCGCGCCAGTATCGAGGGCATCAGCAAGTGCTGCATATTCATTCAAGTGCAGACGATTGGTCGGCACGAGGATTACGTCAGTTCCTTCTCCAGGCCGATGACTTGCGCGACCNGCGCGTTGAATTAAACGGCTGACTGAANGCGGTGAACCGATCTGAATAATTTGCTCNANCGCCTGAAAATCCACGCCGAGATCCAGTGCGCTGGTCGCGACAACACAGTCAATGGAGCCCGTTTTCAATTGGGTTTCAACGTCCCGGCGGATGGAGCTTGCAAGTGATCCGTGATGCAGCGCAATGGATAAATCCATNCGCACGATACTGAGGGCTTGGAACCATTGTTCTGCTTGATTACGTGTATTGGTGAACAANAGTGTCGTTCGACCTTGAGTCAGTGTCTGACTGACTGGTTTTAGCAGGCTGAGACCCAGATGACCNGCCCACGGGAGTCTGGNATCCGCGGTNGNTTCGGCAATTGTNAGCGTNACTGTTCGATCAATATCCGCTNGCGTGAGCCGCCCTGTCCATCCGTGAGGAAGCAATACCTGAAGTGCCACTTTGGGATCTTTCAGTGTTGCAGANACTCCTGTAATTGTGACCCNNCCGCTTAACTTCACGAGACGCTGTAAACAGAGACTCATTTGGACGCCNCGTTTTGTCGCCATGAGGTCATGCCATTCATCGACAACNATTGATTCTAGCTGTGCAAATAAGTCCAGTGATTTCGGGGATGATAAGATGACTGAGAGCGACTCTGGCGTAGTCATCAATACCTGTGGATGCGNTCTGAATAGGCTCGCGCGANCTTTAGCAGACGTGTCACCATTNCGTGCNAAGACCCGAATTTCGGTACCTGCCAGCGGATCTTTGANCGCTAATTCGAGATCTTTGGTCATCGCCCGNAGNGGNGTCACGTAGAGAAGCCGAAGTCCTTTGGAGTCGGGCGCTGCCAATAGGCGATCAATCNTCGCACCGGTTGCAGCGAGGGTTTTACCGGAGCCGGTTGGGCATTGGATCAGTTGATGTATGCCTGCTGCGGATTGTGTCCAGGCTTCAATTTGGAATGGGAATGGTTGAAACCCTTTCGTTTCAAAGTNGCGCTTGATGTGTTCAAACGGCATGAGNGTNGCTCATCAATGCTTCGAAATGCGTCAAGTGATCAGCATCCTTGGGCCCAATATCTTGCCGCCAGCGTAATATCCTTGGAAATCTCAGCGCGATACCGCTTTTGTGCCGGGTTGAACGCGCGATCCCCTCGAACCCAATCTCAAACACGTGAAATGCTTCNACTTGTCGTACCGGACCAAATTTTTGCAGCGTGTGTTTTCGAATCCATTGGTCCATGTCCTTTAACTCGGCGTCCGTCAGGCCTGAGTACGCTTTAGCCACAGGAACCAGTTCGTTATCCTGATTCCAGCAGGCCAGGGTATAGTCGCTGTGAAGGCTTGCTCTGCGTCCATGTCCTGCTTGGGCATAAATCAACACNCAGTCTGCGGTCATTGGGTCAAGTTTCCATTTCCACCAATGCCCTGCTTTTCGACCAGCGACATAGCAACTTTGCTTGCATTTGATCATGACTCCTTCGGCGCCTTTCTCTCGAGCTTCCTGGCGCATGGCGTGAATGCTTTTAGAGCACATCGGATGCATTGTCAGACTTTGACTTACCGTGATTTTGCTTAAAGCAGCTTTGCGAGCGATTAGTGGATGACCTCGCAGATCCTCACCGTCGAGTCTTAAGAGATCATAGGCTTTAAAAAATGCCGGGTGAGTTTTGAGTAGGGTTTGCGTGATGCGTTTCCGATTCAATCGTGTTTGGAGATCGTTGAAGGTTTGCAGGTGTTCGGTGGTCCCCGCGAGAATTTCGCCATCGAGAATCATTTGTGAAGGCAGTGTCGTTGCGACTTCGACGATGTCTGGAAATTGCTCAGTGATATCCTGGTCACCACGTGACCAGAGTCTGATGGTTTCATGCGTTTTGATTAATTGGGCGCGGATCCCATCCCACTTATATTCCACTAACACGTCTGTTGGGTTAAGCGCAGATATCTCAGACTCAGATATGGGATTGGCAAGAAGGAATGGCAGCGGTTTTGCATCAAGTTCATCCTGAGTAACAGGTGCTTTGAGTCGGTCCAACCAATCTGGATCAGGAGGGAAGTCACCCATCAACCGTTCCTCGATGACTGCACGATCCATGTTAATGGCACGCGCAATTGCTTCATGGACCAATCCTTTACTCACACCGACTCTAAAGCCTCCTGACGAGAGTTTTAAAAACAGAAAAGCTTCATCTCGTGACAGGGTATTGAGCAATGAAGGAAGCTCCGAAATCAGTACCTCCGGTTTCTGCTGAGATAATGCATGTTGGCGCTGTCGCCATTGGTCAAGAATCGGTT
Organism: Gammaproteobacteria bacterium; assembly: GCA_002705325.1. Next base: position 18,012 of record PAFS01000018.1, read on the forward strand.
GAGCTGTTTGCGAGACCGCATCTTGTTTGGTAAACAGGATTGCCAGGGTCTCCGACAGATCACCAACCGCTGCGTAGCATTCGTCAAACAACCAGCTCTCGTCAGCAAACGCCTGATATGCCGCTTGCTTGAGCAGGCTTGGTTTCAGTTGCTTGCGATCACGGCGACCTGTGAGCGCCTCGACAGCAAGTGCGCTTTCAAGCGGATCAGCTGTCTGGATAAATTCAACGAGTCCATTCCGTTTAGCATTGGTTGACTGACTGGTGTCCAGAATCTGAAACAGCTGGACGAAATTCATTGATCGGCACCTTGTTCGATTCCGAATGCCGTTTCTAAGCGATCAGCTGCGACTCCCATGTGGTCGGTCAAATAGCGGGTGAGCACGCGTGTTTCACCATGTGTCGCATAAATCTGTCTTGCTTCACTCTGTTGGATCGTCTGAATCAAGCTCTGCCAGTCTGCATGATCACTGACAACAAAACCGTGACTTATGGCCGATCTTCGGCGGACACCACGGACTTGCATCCATCCGGATGCTATGGCGAGTTCGGTCGGATGAAAACGTTTCAGAAACGATGATCCAGCCACCTGGGGGGGTGCAATGATAAGGTCAGTCGAAACACCTTTGCCGGATTCGCTTGTGCGCTGCCAGGGACACAGCGCAACGCCCTGTTTCTCATATTCGAGGTTTAAATTTGCAACAGCACCATGGACCTGGACGGATCGATCAGACCGCTGTCGAATTTCTGCCATGATCCGCTGTGCTTTACCAAGCGAATAGCACAACAGAACAGGGGTTCTTTGATTTCGAATATGATGGTCCCACCAGCGAAACATGTGTTCCATCACTTGATCCATCGAAGGCCAGCGATAAATCGGTAGTGCGAACGTCGCCTCTGTAATGAGGACATCGCAGTGAATCGGCTCAAATCTCTGGCATGTTGGGTCCGGGTCACGTTTGTAGTCGCCGGTAATTACCCACACAGAATCGCCATCGTCAATGCGAATCTGAGCTGAACCCAGAACATGGCCCGCTGGATGAAAACTGATTTGCACATCACCAAGCACGAAAGGTTCACCGTATGTGTGGGCATCAATCATCTGCGGACCGAGGCGCTTCTCGAGCAATCCCTCACCTCCAAGGGCACAGTGATAGTGCTTTGATCCAGCGCGCGCA
>PAFS01000019.1 GCA_002705325.1 Gammaproteobacteria bacterium
GCGATCGATGAGGTCACCACCCAATCCGCTCGAGCCTTGACGGCCGCCGAGGTATTGGCATACACCACGACCGTATGATCTGGGTGGGCATCGCAAAATTCGGCAAATTTGTCTGCAGGACATCCCAGATCCAGACTACAAGTCGCCTCCAGTGTTGGCATATAGACCCGCTTCTCGGGACTCAAAATTTTCGCAGTCTCACCCATGAAGGACACACCGGCGACGATGAGCGTCTCTGCTGCATCATTGGCACCGAAACGCGCCATCTCCAAGGAGTCTGAGACAATACCACCGGTTTCTTCTGCCAAACGCTGAATCTCGGAGTCGACGTAATAATGCGCAACGAGCCGGGCACCAGACTGAAGGAGTTTGTCTTTCACCGTTTCAAACAGAGCCGCCTCTTGCTGAGAATGGGTTTCAGCATCTGATAAGGCCCGATCCAAATAAGCTCGAACGTCAGCACGGGTTGCAATGTAATCGTCCAATTCAGTCCTCATTTCCTTTTCCGGCGGGACAAACGTGGTAAGAAATCATCCGGCTTATCTTTCAGCCAGTCAACGAAAGCATTGATGTCTGGGTGAGTTCGCAATAATTCAATGGAATTAAAGTGAACCGCCAGATCCCGCCCTCTGATTGTTCGGTGCACATGTCGGTGACATGCTTTACACAAATAGGCGATCAAGCTGTTGAGCTCAGTCTTTGAATACTTCGCTCGGATCACACCAAACCGATGTGTACGCTTTGGGATGAGATGATGGCGCGTCAAAGGCACCTGTCGGCCACACAATTCACAACGCATGACACAACATATTGGCAAAACAATAAAATTGATTAATATTAGTCAAAAGCCGCATAATCTTTTTGTTCTTAGAAAAAATGAGAATTAAATGTCTATGAAAATTCTATCAGCAAAAGATAAAGAGATTCTCGAAGTCCTCCAAAATGATGCCGATATCACCAACGCAGAGCTTGCGAAACAAATTGGCCTCTCACAATCCGCTGCATTGGGTCGAGTCAAAAATCTCAAAAACGATGGCCTAATCCATGGGATTTACGCAAAGCTCGACGCCAACCAACTCGGTTACTCCTTACACGTATTTGTGTACATTAAACTCTCCAATCAAGCCAAAGAAACGCTGTCATATCTTGAAGGTGCAGTAAAAATGAACTCGAGGGTTCAGGATTGTTTCAGAATGACTGGAGACTATGACTACGCGCTTCGTTTACTGCTGCAAGAAACGGTAGATTTAGAATACTTTCTTACCCACGAATTGAGTCGGATCCCGCATATTGCATCAATTCGAACTGAGGTGGCGATGAAATGTATCAAACAAGATACCAGCCTAGCCCTCTAGTCCATATCTTTCGCTCACCGAAATCCAATATAGACGACAGCCGTGTTTCTCGGTTTAGTTGCGCGGTCGTTTCGATGCATCCGAAAAGCCTCATACCACAAACTTCCTCCAGCGGTCACTTTCTGATCACCCTCGCCTCCGTCAACCCATTCCCAGACATTGGCGCCCATGTCATAGAGGCCACTGACTCCGCGCTTGGTTGAACCAACGGGTGCCGGGCCGACGCCGCGGTCCAGTTGATCGCTGTAACTCACTGGAGGGCGATATTCACATTCAGACAAGCAGTTAGCGCCGATTGGCGAATAACCGGTCGGATAAGGATTTTTTGTTCCGGTAACAAAACCGGCATCCGGTACAACTCTGCGCTTAAAACAGGCCGCTTCACGCCATTCAGCCTCAGATGGTAGACGCGCTCCACGCCACTCGCAGTATGCAGTTACCTCATCATATGTCAGATGAACCGGAGGTAGCCGAGAATCGGACTCGACACCAAATGGAGTTTTCCAAGTCCACCCGGGCGTTTGTTCCCATCCCCAGGCATACACCTTGCCTCCACCTGCACGCTCAGCCTGACTCACGAACCCTGTTGCAGAAGCAAATCGCTGAAATTCAGCAATTGAGATCTCGGTTCGATCAATCAGAAAACCATTAATCACCTGCATGTCGGAAGATGCGTCACACGTCGCTGAACACATTGCCAATACAATGATTGAAACGCGCATTCACTTCCTCTCTCACACAAGATTCAAAGTTTTGATAGGGTTAGTTGAATCAATGACAAGGGCTACCATGCGGTCATTAGCAATTCATGTTCCAACGTCCCGCATTAAGTGTGGAGCACTTCACTCAATTCACCCAATTATCTCCCAAACCGAATTCCATCATGTTCTAATTGATAGCGGCACGACGCGGAATGATGCCTAAAAGCCAACCAGGTTGAACTTGATACTGTCGTCTTGGGCTGGATCCTTGAAGATGGGCTATGAGTGACCGATATACCGTAAACGGTGAATAGATATGGTGAATTATGGGTTCTGAATTTAAATGGATTTTAGGGTCAATTGGGGCAGTGGTCGTGTTTGGTGCTGGCCTATTAATTTATGGAATTGTAGACTCGCAGTCCCGCGTTGTTGACAGAAAAGTAACAATTGACGCCGGAGAAGGTGCCGTCGTAAAGATCGACAGATGGGAATGCGTTAAAGGCCAGGACCAACGTGGTATGCAATATGAGTACTCAAGAAATAGGCGCAATGGAGCCACTGGCCCGGCTTCTCGCGCTTGCAAGAAGGATCCTTGACTTGTGATGTACACTGTCTACCTATCAGGAGAAATCCACACCACGTGGCGTCAACAGATCATTGGCGCCACGCGGGATCTTAGTATCCAATTCACCGCTCCTGTCACAGACCATCCAGCTTCTGACGCGGCTGGTGATTTTTTGGGTTCCGTTGAACCGGGCTTTTGGCGAGATCAGCAATCAAGCGGCGTCAATGCAATCCGAACACGTCATGACATTGATCGAGCCGATCTAGTAGTCGTCCGATTTGGTGACAAATACAAACAATGGAACGCCGCATTCGATGCGGGCTACTGTGCGGCCCGAGGCATTCCATATATTACCTTGCACGACGAAGACATCGTGCATCCGCTGAAAGAAGTTGATCAAGCGGCCTACGCTTGGTGCAAAACAACCGAACAAGTCGTTCAACTACTTCGCTACGTGCTCACCCAAGCATAATCGGTGGAATCTCTCGCTTGGTATCAATATGCCGCAATCGGCCTCATTTTTGTTTGGTCCGGATTTGTACGCAGCGGACTTGGTTTTGGTGGAGCCGTGTTGGCTCTGCCGTTCTTGTTACTGATTGTTAATGATCCCCTCGTTTTCTTACCGCTCATTGCTGCACACCTGATCTTTTTTTCAACTTTGATAATGATTCAGAGTACTCAAAAACAGGGTACTACCCAATCCAATACAATTAACTGGCGTTATCTGAGACGGAGCATGGGGATCATGATTGTCCCCAAGATTGCCGGCGTGATTGGCCTATTAACGCTGCCGCCAGTCATCATGAGCACGATCATCTTTTTGATTGTTATCGCTTACGCCATCGGTTACATCATCAATCGACCAATCCAAATCAAAACCAAATTCCAGGAATATGGATTTTTAGGCCTTGGTGCCTATGTTTCAGGAACGTCTCTCACGGGAGCACCGCTGATTATCCCAGTTGTTGCATCCCATGTTGAAAAACACGAACTTAGAAATACCTTGTTCATTTTATGGTGGATATTAACGCTGATTAAACTTGCGTCGTTTGTCGTTGCCGGAATCGACTTGCAATTGGTCCATCATCTGTGGCTTCTTCCCTGCGCCTTCGTCGGTCATCTCCTTGGCAACCGAATGCACAACTATCTCATCGAACAAGAGACGCCCACATTTTTCAGAGTATTAGGTATTGCTCTGGTCATTGTGAGCCTAACCGGACTCATCAAACCGCTGTTGTTTAGCTAGACGAATTAGGGCATATCCGCCAATGTGAGACTCGATGATTTTTGCGATAGATTCAGACCAAAATCTCTTGCGAATCCTTCAATTGATCCAAACTCATCATCGCTCAAAGCTACTTTGTCCGTTGCACCGATCAATTCAATGACCTTTCAGCGTGACAGATATTCTATCTCGGGAAATGACCTCAACACAGTTTGCGTAGATAAAGCAAGTAGCTCAAACTCAGTACCAGTCAGGTCTATTAATTGACCATCCCAGAAAACCGCGTCGGTCAGAATGACTCACCGTGAGTCTTAACTTCTTGTCTCCGCCTACCTGCACACGTCTCAGCGCTGCCTTGATCCTTGCCAGAAGCTCGCGGGGATTAAACGGTTAACCCATGTAGTCGTCAGCGCCCAACTCAAGCCCAAGGATTCGATCAACGTCGTCACTGGTAGCCGTAAGCATGATGATCGGGATAGATGATCGGNTTCGTAATTCTCTGCAAATAGCAAATCCATCCATTCCGGGCAGACCCACGTCAAGTACAAGAAGACTCACCGANGAGTAGTCTGATTCAAGAAATGTCTCGCCTGACTCNAAAAGCTCGCAAACTAGTCCGTTTGAGTANAGATACTCTCCTATNAGCGAACCGAGCTCGAGGTCGTCGTCGACAACAGCGATGATGGGCTTATCAATATCACTCATCGGTTCNCCAAATTAGTTGATCACCGGGTANATCGGTTCGTTCCAAGGNTGTCTCGGATTATCCATCATTAACTGCACAAATACTGGAATCAACGATCCAAGGATTTCAGCACCATCTCGAACCTGTGCGCGGTTAATCGCTCCGGACCACGTGCTGCCGCCATGAATAATTTGGTTGCGTAGAACATAGAGGCGATCGAANAACTCATTTAAAACACGCTCTGTATTTTTTTCAGCCAACGCGAGCTTTGCTTTTTTCACAGAAGATTCCAGTCGCTCAGCCCAGTCTTCGTGACCTTCGATACCNTTTTGGTNATTCCAAAAAGGACCAAAGACAAATTGGTTTTCCAAAACCAAACGAATCTCGTGCGGAAATCGAGTCCATACAAGATGATACACATGATCATCTTGATCAAATGACAAAAGCGTACTCAAAAAGCTCTTAAAGCGGCCTTTCTCAGACACATGGTATGCAATNCCAATATCCTGCGAATAGGCTGAATTAAAAGCGATCCACAGAAAAACAAAAGCGGCATCTGGGTCATCTTGCTCNTGTGCCGCCCGTTGTAGCCAACTAATCGATCGGTGTACTCGAAGGCCCAAACTGTCGCTAAACCCTTCTCGANGATTGCGTTGCTTTTCTTTTAAACGATTGGCTTCAGATTCGGTGATCACNGCAACCCCTTATGTTTCGATACTGGGAGTCTACCTTNTTGTCGCGCATTGCGAGAGAGTCTGCATCATTGTGAATTGATACACGCTCGGAATAATGCATTTAGGCTTTGGTCTAGGAAGTTTGATATGTCTCGGGTCCCGGGGGCGNGTTGTACCACTCGNTACATCTTGTATTTCGATCCGATATTTCGGGATGGTCCGAACGGCATACGTNTTCTCACAGGCCACCCGAAATTTGAGNGGGGTGTAAGGATTTCCATCATGATCATAATGAAAAGTACGACAGGCGGCAGTCGCATTCGACGACACNCCAACTCCGAGCATCAAGATTAANATTGCCAACCGCATCATCGTCTAATCGGAGTCNTACAGATTTTATTGAGCGTTTCACGATGACTTGTTGATTTGGCNATGCATCGCATAGCCACTCGTGAACACCACAGTTGTTACAAGAATCGACCACATCGATCCNGTGGCCAGTCCAGTAATCGCCTGCCCGGTGCTACATCCCAGTGCCAAAACGCCACCGACNCCCATCAACACTGCACCCAAGAAATAGCGTACATGGTCAGACGCTGACTCGAAGCTCTGTAATCGAAACTCTCCNCGCACGATTGATGAGACAAACGAGCCAAGTAATACACCAAGCACCAGCGTTACGTTAAACGACGGCTCGAGACCNGACGCCAATTGCAAATAGGTGATTGCTTCGCCAACCGGCACCACAAAACTGAATGACATTGGCGCCATCGGATCAAAATCATCCGATCCAAGGACTGAAGTCGTGGACCATGCACCGGCAACGAGAAAACCAATCAGAAGTCCACCGACGAGGTTGCGATTCAATCCATGACGCAGAGCAAAAAAGCCGATGATCNCGGTTGCAAGCGCAATCAGAGGCCACTCTTGTTCCGGGCTTAATAACAAAACAGATTCCGTCGGCAGCTCTAGTACAGCTGTCTGTTGAAACTCTACCCGGCGTTCAGCGATCAACCCTTTTAAGGTGGCGNANCCCGACACTCCAATCACTAATAGCCCGAACCAAGCACGAAGGTTCCCTGTCGCCGCAAGAACTAATAAACGGCCCGGACACCCTCGAGTCAGCATCATCCCNATACCGAAGGTTNTNGCACCAATCAGTGTTGTCCACCACGACAACGCTTCGGGGAAATACACAGTCTGGCTCGAGTCNAGGTGTCCATCGACGATCATCCATTGAGTCATNGGCAGGGCGACCAATAGAGCACCGAGCCAACCGGTCAAAGTNGCGCTACCCTTCCCTTCAGCGAGATCCGATATTCCGCGACGCACACAGAATGAGGTAGCCTGAGCAGACGAGCCATATANGCATCCTACAACNAGGCCGGTTAGAACATACAAACTGCGAACGTCAAACTCTTCCATCGTATCTCTCAATCCGTGCCATAGCACAGTCACACGTTAGTTTTGGTCGACANAGATTAGNGCGTCGATATTGAAATCTATCAACCTTTAGCNACCGACGTCACATTNTTAGGGTACGCTCTGAATAAAAAATTGTTTTGTTCAAATGCNNCGATAGCGCCCCNANCGTTTTCGCCATCACGTNCCTTCTAATTACCGTCATTACAGCGGTCGTCCGATTTGCACTCGGAAATTCTCGCCTCGTATTCTTCTCCGTTTCAACCAAGCAGNNTTCCTAAGCGATACTTTCGNNGATANNTTTNGCNGCAAAAAGAGCTTCTTCCGCTCGTATATGCGCGGATTTTGTTAATGAATCCTGATCCCTTGGAACTTCAACACTGTATATTTTTCCTGNAGGCAAGGCTGACAGCATACCCACCAGATCGATATTCCCNGTTCCGGGTACCAAGCGCTCAGACCGGGCGACATGCACAAGCTGCTCAGTGGTAAGGTCATCCATCCTCGGTGCATCGCACAGTTGAATATAGTTCACAAACGACTCGGGTATTTGTATAAGACAACCTATATCGCGATTACTTCGCTCCCAATGAAGCGCGTCGACTAACAAACCTGCATTTTCTTTGTCCACGGCTCTAACTATCTCTAGACAATCATGCACCGTCGGGACCGCAGTCCAAGGCATGAACTCAAGATCACCCGAGAGCCCAAATTCAGAAGCCTTCTCTAAAAATATCGCATAATTATTGATCAGGCGCGCCCTGTTGGTATCATCTCCAACCACTAACAGATGCTTGGCCCCCAAAAAAGAGCAAACCTCGAAAAAATGCGAAAAAGAGTTAACGTCAAAAGACTCACCGATTCGCACGACCTCGATATCGGCGACTTGAATTCCTGTATCATGCAGTGCCGCGACAACATTACGCTGTTCTTTACGATCGGTTAGAATCGAATATGGCCCGTCAGATCCTGCTGGAAGCAGACGGAGGCCGATGAAGTCGTAACCTGTTTCCGAAGCTACCCGCACCATATCTACAGNGCNAATATCTTTGACGGTCAGAAACGCGAGTGAAAATTTATGTGCCATCCCTAAACCATCAGTCATTACTAAACAATGATCAACATACTATTTCTGTAATTTCTGCTCACGTGGAAAATCCTGACTTACAATAGACGCAAATGAAANGAGGTTGTTNGAAACTTAAGCTTGGNNTTATCGGAAATNCCATCGATANAGGAAGNGACTGACATTGCTTGGACNGGCCTCGGGAAATTGATCCTCCGCCTTACCCTTGTCGCAATCAGCTGTTTTTTTATNCGTTGATAGTTTCAATGATCCCGATATTTATGCCGTCACCCTTCTCGACAGTTCACTGATGGCATCCTTGTATCCGGTTTTTGTGGCTAACTATGGAGCGTCCAATCTGACAGCAAGTACCCTGAACNCCACCACNTTTNTCTCACTATTTACGATCGNCGGATGGATTCTCTTTCTGGGAATCTAAGCGTAGTTATTAGCCCCCNAAAACTAAAAGNTAAGCGCCTAGAAGNGCAAAAGCATATAAGAACACTTGATTAAACCGCTCTTCAGTTAGAATCGAGCGAACCCGCACACCGACCCACANNCCTAACGCGACCGGGATACACATGATTACAGATAACGCTGATAGGTCCTGAGTCGCAAGATCGAGCCACCACAGAGACCCTCCAATAACGAGTGTTGACNTGAGGAACAAAATCCCCATCGCACAGAGTAGGTNATCTTTCGATAACTGAAGCGATCGTAAGTACATCACTCCCGGGACTGTCATGGATCCAGTCATGCCAGTTAAAACGGAGTTCAGGAGACCGAAGGTCAACCCAAGAACATGATTATTTTTCGCCTGCAACACCGGATTAAAGCCACTTAGTGACCCGAGACTGTAGACCAGGATCAATATTCCAAGAAGGCGGTCAAAAGGAAACGCAGGAACGATTACAACCACCCAGAGGCCAAGCGGGATCAATATCANTGCTCCNAACAAAAACNCCCAAGTTTTNTTGANNACANANGNTANCGANCCAGTAGCCAACACTTGGNNNATGTTTGTGAAAATTGTCGGNACCAAGATAAGCATCATCGCTGTCGGTATATCNGAAATAAGTGCGCCAAGACCTATCCCAATCGTTGGAAGGCCAAACCCAACGATCCCTTTCACCAGGCCTGCCAAGATNAAGATTAGGACGACTTGGATAAGAAATGGAGAGAGTGCGCCATCAACCACTTCAATCGCCGATGACAACAACAGCCAGCANGAGAAGCAAATACAGACCNGCCAACGCCATTGACACCACAATAAACCAATGCAAAACCCTCGCGATTAAGTGCTTCATAAACTGACGCGACTCCTTGAATGCCAAACGTTCGGCCGCACACTGAGACCATAAATTTTAAAAAATTTTCGAAAACGAGGATCATGATGGATTTTTCGAAAGAATCAATCTTTACCGGCGCCAGGTCACACAAGAAATTTGATGGACAGCCACTAACGACAGATCAGCTTCGATCGATTTATGAGCTGGCAAAATATGCGCCCACTGCGAATAATTCATGCCCACTTCGCATCATATTTGTGAATACATCAGACTCGATGGCTCGGTTGGCAGAGTGCGCGATGGATTTTAATCAAGAGCGCACGCGTTCTGCTGGATCAGCTGCCATCCTCGCATACGACATCGCATTTTATGAACAATTCACAACCTTGGCGCCACATATGAAGCAACCGCCGTCACATGCAGAATGGAATGAAGAACGGCTAACCCGTTTCGCGCTCGCCAATTCGAACATGCAAGCCGGTTTCTTCATCGCTGCAGCCCGCGCACTCGGCTTCGACTGCGGACCGATGGGCGGATTTCATGCGGCTGAGGTCGAGGCGGATTTCTTCGACAGCCCAACGTGGAAGTTCAATTGCGTGATCCTTCTCGGTAACGGTGACGCTAAAGCTCTGCATCCGAGAGCTGCTCGCTTGTCATTCGATGAGGCTTGNCGAATCAGGTAGCATTCTGGACGCGTTGCACAACCGCCTCAAATGATTCATGCGTCTCCAATCCAAGTCGCGAGGCCCTTTTAGATTCGAAGCGTGAAGGCCATCCTGCGACTATTTGCTGAACTAGCGGATCGAGTTCATATGTCAATAAATCCAATGCATCCGAACCACCGACGCGCTCAAGCGCGTCGATCATTTCACTCACACGAAGTCTCATACCAGGCAAATTGAGGCCCAGTGGTGTGCCCCACGCCTCATCAGAGACAGCCATAACACCAATCAACCCCGCTATCGCCTGCTCCGGGCTATTCANAGCAATCGAAGTGTCAATCGGCACAGGTACGTTCGACGCGACGCCGGACAATGGCTCACGGATCATGCCGGAGAGGAATCCACTTGCGGCTTGGTTTGGTTTTCCAGGTCTCACNGAGACCGTCATCAAGCGCAGTGTACGAATCGATATCTCTTTCCGTCGCGCAAGATCTGCATACAAGGTCTCAAGCATCAACTTCTGAGCACCGTAACTGTTTTGTGGATTCGGTCTCACGTCGTCGGTAATGACAGCAGGTAGAGGAAAATCTCTGGTACCACCATAAATCGCCAATGAACTCGAAAAAACCAGCAGCGGGCGATGATTGGCTGAAGCCAATGTCTGACCGAGCACGATCCCGGTTTCTAAATTTGCNTTTAGACCGAGTGTCAGATTTTGTTCGCATTCTCCGCTGACAGCGCTCGCCAAGTGAAACACCACGTCACTCGACTGAAATCTCTCTGGTTGGGACTGAAGCAAAATCAACAAATCCCCTTCTATCACCTCCACTCCCGCTCCACGCATCCAAGGAGGTATAAAACGATCNACGACACNCAGCGACGACAGTTCACAGTCAACACCATTGACTGCAAAGCGGTTCATCGAAAGCAAGTAGCGAACGACACGTTGACCCAAAAATCCACCCCCGCCGGTTACGACAATTCTGGCCACGTGATGCTCCTTTTCATTATGATAAGCGNATGNTCTTGGCTAACAATGAACCACAGTAACTTTCAAGATCAACACAATTATNAGGAGTCCCCATGCGAACGTTGGTCATTGGTCTTGGATCAATGGGCTTTGGTGCCGCTGTATCTTGTATTCGAGCAGGCATTCAAACCACAGGTTTCGACGTCAACCCCGATACCCTCGAGCGTTTCCAAGCTCAAGGCGGCCAATCAATCCAGTCGCTCGATACATGCGCAGGTATTGACTGTGTTTTGATTTTTGTNGTCAACGCTNCCCAAGCCGAGTCGGTGCTTTTTGAATCANAGCTTCTATCCAAGCTCAATCCGAACGCGNTAGTGATTAACTGTGTGACGCTTGCGCCGTCTAAGGCGATCGAGATNTCGAANAAGGTGCAAGGCNGTGGATTCCGNTACATCGATGCNCCGGTTAGTGGTGGTGCCGCAAAGGCCCTCGATGGCCAGATGTCGATCATGGCGTCCGGCGCGCCTCACGCAATGCGCGATGCGAAACCCGTATTTGACGCCATCTCCGAGCATGTCTTTGAGCTCGGTGATGATCCAGGTAATGGGTCGCAAATGAAATTAGTAAACCAACTACTTGCTGGAGTACATATTGCCGCAGCCGCCGAAGCCATGAACCTAGCAGCCTCATTAAATATGGATTTACACCAGGTCATCGACGTTATCAGCAAATGCGCAGGCTCATCCTGGATGTTCGAGAACCGTGCACCACACATCGCAGACGGGGATTACACCCCACTTTCCAGCGTCAATATCTTTGTAAAAGATCTCGGAATCGTGACAGACGAGGCGTCTGGAAACCAGGTAGCTACACCACTCTCTGACGCAGCATTATCCTTGTATCAAAAGGCATCAGAGTCAGGTCTTGGTGGTGAAGATGACAGCGCTGTCGTAAAAATCTTGGCTCAACAATCAAACGTCACTCTACCGGGATCCGACACATGAAACTTGGATGTGTGGCGGACGACTACACCGGCGCGACCGATCTTGCAGGTCTCCTGAGGCGTAGCGGTGCCTCAGTCAAATTACATTTTGGGTTGCCGAAAACACCGTCAGATGAGCTCGCCGATATCGAAATCATCGCGCTGAAATGCCGAACGGAGCCAGTGGATCAAGCGATTAGTGCATGCGTGAGTGCTGCGCACTGGCTTCTTGCTGGTGGCGCCGAGCGGCTGTACTGGAAATACTGCTCCACCTTCGACTCGACCGCACAAGGCAATATCGGGCCTGTTGCTGAAGCCTTGATGGCGGTTACCGGACAAACGCAAGCTCTATACTGTCCGGCGTTTCCTGAAAACGGACGGGCAGTTTTTATGGGTCATTTATTTGTCGCCGCTCAACTTTTGAATGAATCGAGCATGAAAGATCACCCCCTCACGCCGATGAGTGATGCCAACCTTGCGCGCGTGTTGGCCCCACAGGTCGAAGGATCTACTGCCATTTGGAATCGGGTTGATCAGAAACAAGGGATACCAATACCTGACGCAACACATATCATTGGAGATGCCGTAGAGTTCGCTGATCTTGAGTTCCTGATCGAAAACACACCCGACAATGTCTTACTCACCGGTGGAAGCGCACTCGCGATGCCTCTTCCGAATCATTTAGGTATTGCCTCTACCCATGAGGTGGTTGACCCCAAACCAGACTCCCGTGCGCTTATATTGAGTGGAAGCTGTTCACAGATGACACAGCAGCAAG
>PAFS01000073.1 GCA_002705325.1 Gammaproteobacteria bacterium
TTCGCCCAGGGACGGGACCGGAATGCCATCACTCCCCATTCGGGATCACCGGATTTCCTTCCATCGAACATCGACCCCTTCAAAATAAACCACCTCTCAGAAAATCATAGAATTCAACATAGAAATGAATTTTTTCCAGAAAATTTATTTCCATAAACCACAGATATAGATAATATAAAGTGAATAGGACTGCAAAGGCGATGAATGAAAAAATTACTATTGAAAAATTTTTATACCCAATATTTTGCCCTTCGCCTTTGATCGATTCTTTTATGGTCGAAAAAACAAAAGCCACGGATGTCGACAGGAAAAGAAAATCAACAACCATCAATAAAACATCGAATGAAGTCATATCGATTTCAAATCCACTTACGCTGGGCGTAGGTCGCCTTTACGCCGATCCAGTTCGCCGCGCGCGGCAAACGGCGATGGTGGCGCGCGGTTGCCGCGCCATTCACGAAGCATAAAGCGATAGCTCACTTTCGCCCAGCGGAAGTGGATTATGTGCCGGGTAAGATCTTTTGGCTCTCCCGAACAACGATCTGCCCACTCTTAAGGTCTGTTACGCAGTTATCGATCGTGATATTATGGAGCTTATGTCCCTAGGTATCTAAAGGGGCGATAAAGGTATCTTGGGCGTCAACAAGCTTGGGTATGTCGTCAAACTCGGAAATCCAGGTGAATCTATTCTCATCGGTCTGAATGAGCGTAGCTTTAATAAGCCCGTGAATTTTCCGAAATTCATTTTGCTAACATATATCAACAAAATCCTCCGAACGACCCAGTTTCGTCATGAATTTAACGAAGCTGATATAGCCAAGCATTCAATCCATACTTTTGAATTTAGAATTTGTTCACCACTTCTTCACCTTCAACGTTCCGCCGTATTGATAGATGGCCTCTTGCTCTGGCTTCACGATCATTAGAAACAGCGTCACTAATCTACGGCGCAATAAGGTGTTGCCGGGCGGAGTTTTATCAAACGATAAATGCCAACCAACATTAATTAGCCTGCGTGTTGAACATCAACTAGGTTGTAGCCGATATCTCAACAACTCGACTAACTGGAGAGCTAAATGATTTTCATGCTGCAATATCAACTCGACCGAGACAAACAGGCCGATACCCAAGCATTCTTCGCCAATATGTCTGATGACATGATCGAGGGCGAATTTCCCTCTGGCGTCACCAAGTTGGGGCGTTGGCATGATGTCCCGAACGGAACCGGGTGGATTGTTGTCGACGCTTCAGATCAAGAAGCATTGACCAATTACATTATGCAATGGTCAGGACAGTGCACCTTCCCTGTTGTCACTCCGGTCGTAGAGGACGATATGGCACGTACAGTAGTTAAAACCTTAATTGCGTCTCAATCCTAAAAAATCCGGTGCCTGNCGACCAAGNTCAGTNNAAAGTCTCTTCGGCNTCGGCGCACCAAAAGCGGTTTTGGTCTCAATCCGCATCGAATAACCTGCTGAAGCGTCAACTGATCAACTAAGGATATCAGGTCCGCCTNTATCGATTTTCGCTAGATCGGCTGACGCTTTAGCAGACCTCACTCAACAAACTGGATATCCGTCGCTGGTTGCCTTGGCGGTAGANCAAGNTAGCGAGCGGTTATNGCGCCTTTCANGAGGCAGAAAGCGGTGACCCGTTCAATANGGTTATCATTTTTATCGATACGACGTCCTTCCCGCATTANGNCGTGCGCCTTNGCTTNATCGACTGCGACTTCGCTTACATCCANCGCCAAAGTGTCTTTAAAACCTGACGCCTTGAGTTGNTTCAGGTCGAGAGGGGANTGATTCATNGGAGTCACCGCACCGTCGGTGAACACCTAAAGCGGGAAGCTCATCATAGCTTCNACTGCCTTTTCATCGAAGTTTTTGAACGCCTCCCAATAACGGGGAAAAANCATCAAAGACGTCCTGCTTCACTCTAAATTCATCCGTCANCCACCCCNTATGTCAAANTTCCGTTCCTNGAGAGCACGATTAANCNGCAATCAAGCAATCTTCAANATTCCNTAGATACGCACCCCATGTTTTCAGACATTGAGGTATTTGGTGTGATGAAACATGTAGCTTACGTCACCTTCCAATTTNAGANCGTCTCTGGGCCTATGAGGATTTTGATCCCGTTTTTCTCTCATAGCCATATCGTAACGCTCATAGCTTTCTTGATCCTTATGTACTCTAATCACGAAAACGGATGTTTCACCGGTTCGAACAGCCGTTAGTTGCTCTAGGTCTCTACTTAAATCCTCATGCGCTTCCGTAACGTAATGCGTGAAAGCCGTGACCTGTTCTGGGGTTTCAAATTCCATAGAAATTACAGAAGCAACTTTTGACATTACTTTCCCCTCAGTAATAAATGAGTTTTTTGGACCAACATGCGACTTTCAACGATAGCTGGCTCCTACGTATTTAATGGACTGAATTTTTTGAAACCAGTAGCCAACGTCGCCATCAAAAACCGTTCGTTCTTTAATGAGGTGGCCAAACTTCTCCTGAAAAACACCTGCCAGCTGTTCTCTTTTCTCCTGTGCCGAGTCGAATGCCTCTTGATCGGGAAGGACGAAGATCGACATAGGTGACTCATCAGAAGTTTCGACCGAGATAATCAGTTCGATTTCGGGAAAATGTTTCTGAAACTCAATAAACCCTTTTCTGAATTCAGCCTTCGCTTCTGCTGAATGGAAATCTATTGAGTTTATGCGAGCGACTTTATCCATCATTGACCTCCAGAATTTGGTTGGACTGTTCTGGAGTATGAGACGGTATCGGGTGATTAACCAATCAGCGGATTGGTCGCAGCGACAGAGAGTGATCTAACGCTTCTTCGCTTTCCAGGTCCCACCATACTGATAGCTGGTTTCGTGCTCTCGCTTCACGATCATTAGGCACGGCTCGCACAGGAAAGACCAATCCTTCCGCTCATTATACCGGCACCGATAGAGAACCTCTTTGGCTTCGGCGCACCGGGAACAGTCCTTGGTCCTCACTCGCATTCAAATCGCCCGCATAAGCGTCAACGGATCGTGTAGGATATCGGCTTCACCTATACCGATTTCCACTAAGTCTGTTGCGGATATCTGCCGTGAGTTAGAATTTCTCGGATTTAGGTCTATTGTGCCCTGAAAGGCTGATGGAGGAGGTGCCGGTGTCTCAGTTCTACATTCCTGACTTCGATAGCGCGCCAGACAGCCCCTTTGCTCGTGACGCTGACAATAAGTTGGTTCGCCGGTCGTTCTGGCTGNATATGAGCGACAGGTCCATCGTAATGGCTCTAACCCAAGGTATCGGCGCTCACCTCAGCAACGATCAGAAGCGTGCTCACCTCGCTGATATTCGGCGGNAACACCTAGTCGACNACATTTGCGTTCAAGAGATACTACCGCCAGAGAACTNAGCACTCCAATGAAGANACTTCTTTCANCATTTGTGATTTTGGCNAACTTACCGGGCATGACCANNTTTATTNATAAAAGCGCGACTCNCTAAACGCCGTAAAATCNGGTNTTTTCGAAAAAATTTGGCTCAGATATCACCAAGGCCANCTTGATTATTGAGNCAGCGGCGCNTCACAACACCTGAACGAGAAAAATTTTACACTTAGCGCCTTCAGACTTGATGTAATCCGCNGTGAAGATTTCATGAATTTCAATGCGCCTTTCAACCTGCATTGTCGCTAGCAATTCCATGAAGGGCTCCTGTTCCCAATAGCTATCACGGGCTGTAATGCAGACAAATCCATCTTGTTTTGTAATGCGCACCAATTCTCTGAAAGCATTTATTTGGATATGCGACGAGGTGAATGCGCCAGAGCTGATGACACAGCCAAATGTCCCGTCAGGCCAGTGAAGTTTTTCGTTGAGGTTTATCTTTATNAGNTTCTCATAAATCGATTTTTTNTCGGACACCGCAAGCATCTCTGAGGAGTAATCCGCNCCACAAATCTTATTGAACCCAGCCTCCTTGAGCAGGGNCCCAACCAAACCTGTCCCGCANCCGGCATCCAAAACGGCGACGGTTCTATCCTTCTNATATGCGGCGAGAAGATTGGCCGCTGATATGTGAGCCGTGTAACCCCAATCGTCGACAAGGTTCTTATCGTAGTCGTTTGCCCAANTTGCATAGGCCTCCATCAANTCAGGCAGGGTTTCAGCGGTGAGCACACGTTCGTGGATTTCGCTTCTCATCAATTTGATCCGAAATATGGCCNATAACACAGGACTGCNTTTGCGGCCCAGTCTGACTTAAAACACCTCGATTAATCAAAGNGATTCCTTCACCAAACAGGCTTGATNCAATCGCAAGGTNACCCGNTAAAAACGCCGCTCTTNGGTTGCGAGTGCCTCAACTGGTTGAAGCATGTTGGTGNTCTAAAGATCAAACGGGCCTGCCACCGGCTCCCCTGGTGGGATTTTGCCTCTCACTTACGCCGGGCGTNAGCGCTGTTAGCAATCCGGGAATNCACTGGTTAGTTGTCGATGTGTTAGCAGCAGCCGCAGCTTTTCTTCTTCTCAGCTTTCGCAGCACGGGCAATTTCTTTCTCAATCCGAAAACGCTCAACCTTTGCCGCTTCAGCATCAGCTTCTAAGACCTTCTTCTCGAGTTTATGTTCGAAGTAGGCANAGAGGTTCGNAAAGCCGAGTTTAGCCGCGCGCTTTTCTTCGTAAGCACGGCGACCCTTGAGANCGGCGATNTGATCNAAGATTTGCTGATCTTCCATGATTTNTAATATACCAAAACANGATCAATGATCAATCCAGAGCCGGCCTCTCACTTTCGTTGGACGAAAGTGAGTTACTCCGCTTTTTTCAGATAGGTGNGTGAATGATCCACATATTCCAGGCTAAGCGGTCCATATTCCAGCTCTGGTTTATNGTCTNATCGTTCCTGCCCNGCGGCGTGCTTTTTCCGCATAGGCCACACCTGGTTAGCCGTGAAGGTCTTCCCCCTGGGTGTCCGGTAACCCTCTCGTTTTAGAANCCTGGCAATCNNCTTNTCATTCAAACCGCTCGCTCGGCGTTCTNTAGTCTTTTCAGNGAGTGAGGTCTGATATTCGGCGAGCGTTGGAACCGATAGAGAAGACGCTATGGTTACCGTGANGCGAAGATACGCTTGGATCTCTTCTGAAAAAATAGCCCCGTTGGAAACTACTCCACCGTCACGCTTTTCGCCAGATTGCGCGGTTGGTCGACGTCGGTGCCTTTCTCGACGGCCGTCAAATAGGCCAGAATTTGCACCGGCAGGCTATAGAGGATCGGGGCCGCGAAACCGTCGACCGCCGGCAGTTCGATGACATGCTCGGCGAAGTCGCCCAATTTGGCGATCCCCGCCGCGTCCGACAACAAGATCAACTTGCCGCCGCGGGCGACCACCTCGCGNGCGTTGCTGGCGGTTTTATCGAACAAACGATCCGACGGCGCGACCANCACCACCGGCACACTGTCGTCGATCAGCGCGATCGGCCCATGTTTCATTTCGCCGGCGGCATAGCCCTCGGCATGGAGATAGCTGAGNTCCTTCAGCTTCAACGCGCCTTCCAGAGCGATCGGATAACAAGTGCCGCGGCCGAGATAGAGGATGTCGCGNGCCTGCGCCAGGCGGTGGGCGACCGGGTGATAGCGCGCCANTTGGCGCAGCNCACGGCCAACCAAATCCGGCAATTCGCCGAGCGCGCGCAAATGGGCGGTGGCGNNGCCNGCGTCCAAGCGGCCGCGCGCCAGCGCCCAATCCACCGCCAGCACCGCCAGCGCCATTAACTGGGTGGTGAACGCCTTGGTCGAGGCGACACTGATTTCCGGCCCGGCCCGCGTCGGCAACACCAAATCGGCCTCNCGGGCGATNCTGCTTTCGGTTTGGTTNACCAACGCCAGGATATGCTGGCCGCCGNCGCGGGCNTAGCGTAGCGCCATCAANGTGTCCAAGCTTTCGCCCGATTGACTGATGAACATGGCGGCGCCACCGGCCGGCAAGGCCGCTTNGCGGTAGCGAAACTCCGAGGCGATATCGACCTCGACCAAAACCCCGGCGAGNTTCTCNAGCCAATATTTACCGACCATGGCGGCGTAGTAACTGGTCCCCGTCGCGATGATCGTCAGGCGCGGCAAGGTNGCNGGGTCNAAAGGCATCGCTGGCACCGCCGGGGCCTGGCGATCGGCGCTGAGATAATGGGCCAGGGTATAGCCCAGCACTTCAGGCTGTTCATGGATTTCCTTTTCCATGAAATGACGGTGATTGCCCTTGCCGATCAGCGCGCCGGACGCCGCGCTGAGGACCACCGGTCGCTCGACTGGTTGATTGTCGGCGTTGAAAATCTGCGCGCCGTCCCGGGTGAGCACCGCCCAGTCACCATCCTCCAGGTAGCACAGCCGGCGGGTCAGCGCGGCCAAAGCCAAAGCNTCGCTGCCNACCGCCATTTCCGCCTCGCCAAAGCCGATGGCCAGCGGCGAGGCGCGCCGCGCCACGACCANGCGGGCGCCGNCGTCGATCAGGGCGGCGAAGGCGAAAGCGCCGGTCAGACGGGGCAGAAGACCGGCCATCACCGCCGCGATGTCTTGGCCGGCGGCCAGGCCCGCGTCGATCAAATGGGCCAAAATTTCACTGTCGGTCTCGCTTTCGAATTGACGCCCGGCGGCGCTGAGCTCGGCGGCCAATTCGCCGTGATTTTCGATGATGCCGTTATGCACCAGGGCGACTTGGCCGGCGATATGGGGGTGGGCGTTGGCTTCGGTCGGCCCGCCATGGGTGGCCCAGCGGGTNTGGCCAATNCCGGCCTCNCCGGCGAGCGGCGTGGCGGTCAGCGCCTCGGCCAAATGGTGAAGCTTACCGGCCCGCCGCAGGCGTTCGNGACCACCATCGGCGGCCACCGCCATCCCGGCCGAATCATAGCCGCGNTANTCCAGGCGGCGCAGCCCGTCGAGCAGACGCGGGGCGACCGGCGCCCGGCCGAGAATGCCAATCAAGCCACACATCGCCCGTCAGCCCNTCCGCTTCTTGCGCGCCAANCGNNGNTCNCGGAAACGCNNGGCNCCNCCGGNNANCNNNTTGGNCGNNGCNCGNNCNACCNCCAAATCCCCNNCCGCGACATCCCCGGCGANGGTGCTGCCGGCGCCGACCATGGCCCCGGCGCCGACGCGCACCGGCGCGACCAGGGCGGTATTGGACCCGATAAACGCGCCCGCGCCGATGTTTGTGCGATGTTTGTCGACCCCGTCATAATTACAGGTGATGGTGCCGGCGCCGATATTGCTGTCGGCGCCGATTTCAGCGTCCCCNAGATAGGCCAGATGGCCGGCCTTGACCCCGCTGGCCAAAGTCGCGTTCTTGACCTCGACGAAATTGCCGAGCCGGACATGCGCGCCGATTTTGGCGCCGCCACGCACGCGGGCGTGGGGGCCGATGGCGGCGCCCTCGNCGACCGTGCAGGCCTCCANATGACTGAACGAGTTTATGGTCACGCCGGCGGCGATCTCCACGCCGGGGCCGAACACCACATGGGGATGGATCACGCAATCGCGGCCCAGCACCGTGTCATGGGAGAAATGCACCGCCGCCGGTTCAATCAAGGTGACGCCGGCGGCCATCGCCGCCAGGCGCAGGCGGTCCTGTAAGACCGTCTCGGCGCGCGCCAGGGCGAGGCGATCGTCGATGCCCATGAATTCGGCCTCCTCGCCCTCAACCACCGCGCAGGCGGCGCCATCTGCGCGCGCCAGAATG
>PAFS01000020.1 GCA_002705325.1 Gammaproteobacteria bacterium
AACCACAGTAACTTTCAAGATCAACACAATTATGAGGAGTCCCCATGCAAACGTTGGTCATTGGTCTTGGATCAATGGGCTTTGGCGCCGCTGTGTCTTGTGTTCGAGCAGGCATTCAAACCACAGGTTTCGACGTTAACCCCGATGCCCTCGAGCGTTTCCAAGCTCAAGGCGGCCAATCAATCCAGTCGCTCGATACATGCGCAGGTATTGACTGTGTTTTGATTTTTGTTGTCAACGCTGCCCAAGCCGAGTCAATACTTTTTGAATCTGACCTACTATCCAAGCTCAATCCGAACGCGTTGGTAATTAACTGTGTCACGCTTGCGCCGTCCAAGGCGATCGAGATCGCAGAGAACGTGCAAGGCGGTGGATTCCGGTACATCGATGCCCCGGTTAGTGGTGGCGCCGCAAAGGCCCTCAATGGCCGGATATCGATCATGGCGTCCGGCGCACCACACGCGATGCGCGATGCGAAACCCGTATTTGACGCCATCTCCGAGCATGTCTTCGAGCTCGGTGATGATCCCGGTAATGGGTCGCAAATGAAATTAGTAAACCAACTACTTGCTGGAGTTCATATCGCCGCAGCCGCCGAAGCCATGAACCTAGCGGCCTCATTAAATATGGATTTACACCAGGTCATCGACGTTATCGGCAAATGCGCAGGCTCATCCTGGATGTTCGAGAACCGTGCTCCACACATCGCAGACGGGGATTACACCCCACTTTCCAGCGTCAATATCTTTGTAAAAGATCTCGGAATCGTGACAGACGAGGCCTCTGGAAACCAGGTAGCTACCCCACTCTCTGACGCAGCATTATCCTTGTATCAAGAGGCATCAGAATCGGGCCTTGGTGGTGAAGATGACAGCGCTGTCGTAAAAATCTTGGCTCAACAATCAAACGTCACTCTACCGGGATCCGACACATGAAACTTGGATGTGTGGCGGACGACTACACCGGCGCGACCGATCTTGCAGGTCTCCTGAGGCGTAGCGGTGCCTCAGTCAAATTACATTTTGGGTTGCCGAAAACACTGTCAGATGAGCTCGCCGATATCGAAATCATCGCGCTGAAATGCCGAACGGAGCCAGTGGATCAAGCGATTAGTGCATGCGTGAGTGCTGCGCACTGGCTTCTTGCTGGTGGCGCCAAGCGGCTGTACTGGAAATACTGCTCCACCTTCGACTCGACCGCACAAGGCAATATCGGGCCTGTTGCTGAAGCCTTGATGGCGGTTACCGGACAAACGCAAGCTCTATACTGTCCGGCGTTTCCTGAAAACGGACGGGCAGTTTTTATGGGTCATTTATTTGTCGCCGCTCAACTTTTGAATGAATCGAGCATGAAAGATCACCCCCTCACGCCGATGAGTGATGCCAACCTTGCGCGCGTTTTGACGCCACAGGTCGAAGGATCTACTGCCATTTGGAATCGGGTTGATCAGAAACAAGGGATACCAATACCTGACGCAACACACATCATTGGAGATGCGGTAGAGTTCGCTGATCTTGAGTTCCTGATCGAAAACACACCCGACAATGTCTTACTCACCGGTGGAAGCGCACTCGCGATGCCTCTTCCGAATCATTTAGGTATTGCCTCTACCCATGAGGTGGTTGACCCCAAACCAAACTCCCGTGCGCTTATATTGAGTGGAAGCTGTTCACAGATGACACAGCAGCAAGTGGCGGATTATGTAGCAAACAATCCGAGTTATCAGTTACACCCAGAGAGTCTTGGCGAGACCACGATTCAGGATTGCGCCGACTGGCTTCAGTCGCTGCAACCAGGTGAAACTCCGCTGGTGTATGCGACAGCAAATCCAGAAGCAGTCAAAGCTGCCCAATCTGTCTTAGGAGTTGCCGAGGCCGGAGCGATCATCGAGCGTGCGATGGGACAAATCGCAAAGAAAGCGTTTGAAATGGGCGTCCGGCGGTTTGTCGTCGCCGGTGGAGAAACCTCTGGTGTGGTCACTCAGGCGCTCCATGTGTCTGAGGTCATGATCGGTCGCGAAATCTGTCCAGGCGTGCCTTGGGTATTCAGCGGATCCGATTCAAATTTGCTTGGACTGGCCTTAAAGAGTGGGAATTTCGGATCCCCCTCATTTTTTAGCGATGCGTTGGCGCTTCTCGAGGACTAGTCATGGATCTACGTGAGCAACTATGTGACTTCGGCCTGAGCCTCTATAACAGAGGGCTAACTCATGGAAGCACAGGAAATCTCTCTGTTCGCCTACCTGATGGCAATCTATTAGTGACTCCGACTGGTAGCTCTTTGGGACGTCTTACGCCCGAGGACCTCAGTGTCATCAAGCCAGACGGGGAATTAATTTCGGGACCAAAACCCACGAAAGAAGTTCCACTGCATCAAGCTCTGTATTCGACACGCGGTGATCGTGCTAACGCTGTTGTTCATCTGCATAGTTGCTACGCCACCGCACTCTCTTTACTACCCGATCAGAATGAAAAGGACTGGCTTCCTCACTTGACGCCCTACGGAATCATGCAGCTCGGGCAGGTACGCCTCTTGCCTTATTTTATCCCGGGTAGTCCTGAGATCGGATCAGCAATCAAAGGGCTCGCCGGCAAGCACTCAGCCATCATGCTCGCAAACCATGGCCCGGTTGTGTCAGCAAAAACACTCGAGGCGGCCGTTTATGCATCAGAAGAACTTGAGGCAACATCTAAGCTTGCCTATCTGACACGCGCTCTCGAACCCAATGCATTGAGCCCTGAACAAGTGAGGGAACTCATCTCGACATACAACGTGGAGTGGAACTGATGCCTCAATTTTCTGCCAATTTGGGTTTCCTGTGGCCTGATTTCTCGTTGGCNGATGCCATTCGTGCAGCGANGTCTGCCGGCTTTCATGCTGTAGAATGCCATTTTCCTTATGATGAACCGATCGACGCAGTAAAACAGTCACTCGACGAGACAGCCTTCACAATGCTCGGTCTCAACACAATACGAGGNCCATTAAATGNCGGCATGGCGGCGTTACCAAATTCAGTCCCTGAAGCGAGGGCAGCAATCGATCAAGCGTTTCACTACGGTTCTCAAATTCATGCACTCAACGTCCACGTCATGGCTGGAAAAAGCGCGGGCGAGAGTGCCGAAATAGTGTATCTAGATAATCTCAAGTATGCGTCGGATATCGCTGCGAAAAATAACATGTCTGTCTTAATAGAGCCTCTTAACCCATNTGATATGCCTNGATATTTTCTGAGGGATACGGTCCANGCCTGTGAACTACTAGAGAGCTTAAATCTTGCTAACGTGAAGTTAATGTTCGATATCTACCACGTGGGGCGGACCGAGGGCCAAGTGGTTGAGCGGTTCAATTCCTGNCTGCCCCAGATTGGTCATNTNCAGTTTGCATCAGTCCCAGACCGCGGACCACCTGACCATGGNGAGATTGACTTTGAGTCGATATTCAATGCGATTGATCAGAGCNGTTGGAGCCAACCACTTGGCGCAGAGTACAAGATAAGCGGATCAACCGAAGAAACCCTTGGCTGGATGGAGCCCTTCAAACAAGACGAGAGACAATAATGAAGATAGCTATCCTCGATGATTATTTTTCTAGAGCGCAGTTCTATGCGAACTGGGAATCATTTCCTGATCTAAGTTTCACATTCTTCGATTCGCACGTCTCCGACACTCGAGAACTCATCGAGATGCTAACGCCCTTCGACGCGGTTGGCTTGATGCGCGAACGCACTCCGTTTCCCAAGGAGATCATTGATGCCCTACCGAATCTTAAACTGATAGTAACGTCAGGTAAGCAGAATGCCGCAATCGATCTGGATGCAGCGAACGCGAGAAGCGTGACGGTCTGCGGAACGTCATCGCCTGGACACGCGACCGCGGAGCTCGCGTTCATGCTCGTAATGATGCTTTGCCGTAAGGTAGTGCCTCTCGTTACCGGGCTCAAACTAGACAACGTATGGCAGCCAGTAATAGGCCAAGATCTCAGAGGGAAAACATTGGGAATTGCTGGCTTGGGTCGGCTCGGTAGCCAGGTGGCGAAGTTGGGACAAGCGATTGGGATGGATGTGATTGCGTGGAGCAGCAATCTAGACCCTGCGCAAGCGAGAGGCATCGGTGTCACCGCTGTCTCTAAGGCTGAATTATTTACTCGGTCTGACTTTGTGAGCATCCACTACAAACTCTCCGACCGGAGTCGGGGGCTAATCGGAGAGGAGGAGCTAAAACTGTTGGGGTCAGAGGGTCATATCGTTAACACCTCGAGAGCGGAAATTATTGACCAGGCCGCACTTGTTCGTTGCCTCAACGACGGATCTCTTGGCGGGCTGGCTACAGATGTCTATACAAACGAGCCCGCTGACAATCAAAATGAGCTTATAAGCCACCCCAAGGTGCTAGCGACCCCCCATATCGGGTACTGCACCGTGGAGACATTTACAATTTTCTATCAAGAGATGCTGGCTGCNTTTGANGCNTTTAANGAAGGTCAGCCGATTAACGTCATCAATTGACTGGTATGGGATCTCCAACGCGAGATTCCATCACATTTATCAGACGCGCCTGACGCGAATAACACCGTCCAGATTCGAAATCACATCCACGAGCTCATCTGTGACCGGCTGATCGATATCCATAATATTATAGGCAACCTCGTTACGACTTTGGTTGACCAGGTCGATCACGTTAGCCCCAGTGCCAGATATTTGACTCAAGACCGTACTCAACACATTGGGCACGTTAGAGTTTGAGAACGTCAATCGGAACTCAGAACCCCGAGCCATCGAGGCGTCTGGGAAGTTCACCGAGTTCTTAATATTCCCATTCTCCAAGAAATCTATCAGTTGATCGGCTGCCATNACCGCACAGTTATCCTCTGCCTCGCCAGTACTCGCACCAATGTGCGGCATTGCCAGCACCCTGGGGTGACCAACCAGTTCCGAAGTCGGAAAGTCTGTGACGTAACTACCCACCTTCCCGGAATCCAGTGCGGCGATCACATCATCAGCATTCACTATCTCCTTTCGAGCAAAGTTCAGAATCTTCACCCCGGGCTTCATACGCGATATGGACTCCGAATTGATCATGCCCTTGGTCGCATCAATCGCCGGCACGTGCAGCGTAATATAGTCTGATTCCTTGAGTAACGCGTCGAGACTCGGCATCTTTTCGACTCGGCTCGATAGACGCCAAGCTGCCTCGACCGAAATTGCCGGATCGTAGCCGACGACACGCATACCTAAATCAAGGGCCATATTGGCGACCAGAGAACCGATCGCACCCAATCCCACAATACCTAGGGTCTTTCCGTAGATCTCAGTACCTGCGAATCGTTTCTTCTCTGACTCTAGCAGCGGGTCAAGCTCTTCAATTAACTGGTTAGCCAGTCCGTCCACAAACTTGAGGCCCCCGAAAATGTCCCTGGACGACATCATCAACCCAGCGCAGATCAGTTCCTTGACAGCGTTGGCGTTAGCGCCAGGGGTATTGAAGACAACAATGCCTTTCCCCGTGAGGTCTGAGGTAGGAATATTATTCGTCCCCGCGCCAGCCCGCGCTACCGCGGCGACGGTCGAAGGTAGCTCGTCTGTTGTTAGCTTATAGCTTCTTAATAAGACGCCTGATGGATTGGTACTCTCCGACGAGACTTTGTATCTAGCACCGTCGAACCTTGCCAAGCCCGTGGGTGATATCGCGTTATATGTGCGTATGACGAACATCTNTTATCCCCTACTAACGATAGAAATGTAGGCCCATTCCAGCCAGTTGATCAGCAATACGATGTCTTCTCTGTCGATTGTAGCTCCACACCAGACTCTCAAGCCGGGCGGAGCGTCTCGGTACGCACCAATATCGAACGCTACACCCTCTGTCTCGAGCAGATTAATNATNTCTTTAACCTGATCTGGATTTGCTTCTAGGGAGAGGCATACACTCGTGTTGGACACCGTAGCTGAATCTTGAGCCAAGAAACTTAACCATGGAGTTCTATCCACGAATTCCCTGATTACCGAAAGATTTGCCTCGGAGCGAGCAATGGCACCAGAGAGTCCACCGATAGAATCGATCCAATTCAAGGCATCCAAATAATCGGCGACACATAGCATGCTCGGGGTGTTGATCGTCTCGCCACGAAAGATNCCNTCGATCAACTTACCTTTCTTTGTGAGCTTGAAAATCTTGGGCAACGGCCAAGACGGTGTGTAGGACTCCAATCGCTCCACAGCGCGGGGGCTTAAGATAATCATCCCGTGACCGCCTTCGCCGCCCAGTACCTTCTGCCAACTNAANGTCGTGACATCCAACTTCGACCATGGCATCCCCATCGCGAAGACAGCAGAGGTCGCATCACAAAATGTTAACCCCTGACGATCATCCGGAATCCAGTCANCATTCGGCACCCTAACGCCCGAGGTCGTCCCATTCCAAGTGAACACAATGTCATTCGTGCCACTCGCCAAAGATAAATCAGGGAGAAGACCGTAGTCTGCCTCGTATCTATTCACATTCTGTAGCTTAAGATCATTGACGATATCGTTGACCCAACTCTTTCCGAAAGACTCCCAGCAAAATACATCGATGTCACGCGCGCCGAGCATTGACCACATTGCCATCTCGAATGCCCCAGTATCAGACGCAGGCACTAGCCCGACGAGGTAATCATCTGGTAAGCACAAGATACGCTTAGTTTCGTCACATACCAAACGCAACGCAGACTTCCCAACGGAGGATCGATGAGATCGCCCAAGCGTCTCCACATCNAGCGACTCAAGCTGGTATCCGGGCCGCTTGGAACAGGGCCCGGAAGAGAAATTTGGATTGTTTGGTTTTACAGAGGGAGATTCCACGATATTCACAAGTTATCCGGTCAAAAATGGAAAAAGAAAGCGCGAGAGGATAAGCCACTCGTCGCAAAGGTCAACTAGACTTCAGGCTCCCCTCAGTTGAGCCTCCCTGATCAGCGCGGCCATACGGAAGAAACCGTGTACCATTTTACTAAAGGGGATAGAAATGAAGAGGCACGCTATACCAGCCAGNTGCAGTATTAACATTGAACTAGACAACTGTGTATCTCCCAACCAGTAAAGCAACAAACCAGTTGTCGATACAAACCACAGCAAAGTAATAAAACCGTAGTCACTCCCCCGGCGACCAGGAGCCTCTAGTAGGGTATTGGCCTTCGTTTTGAGGTAGATCAACTTTGAGGTACCAAGTGTTAACAGTAAACCACCGCTTACCCCGAGCAGTTTGGGTAGCGAGAGGAACGGGTACGGGGCTACGAGACCCATNCCGTAGTGCATCNCAGTCGCGGCAGAGGTGGCAGCGAAGCATAAAAGAAACCCATACATTGTTGCCTGATGGGCCCAGCGACGCACCTGACTGTATCGGTCTTCTTTCTCGTAATTACAGCCTTGTCCTGCCCCACCATCCAGGTTTTTGAGCGTCGCAGCAGATCTCAGTGACTCTCGCAGTTGGTTCCAAGTAATCAACTCGCCGTTNACTGTCCTCCAGTATTTAGCGAGTCCAATGAACAGAATCATTAGAGGCAGCAAAAATAAAGGAGAAAAAATTAGAACCAACGACTCGTGAGAGATCAGGTCATAGAATGTAGCCGATGATGCCCATGGAATTTCAGCGATCAGCCAAAATAAAGTGGCCATCACCAGGACTGCCATCAAGGAGACAAGCGGACTGCTTTGNAATAGCTTCGACGCACCGGGAAACGGCACGTGCGACTCCCAAGACTCAACGCGAACAGTGGCTAGTGCGCGAGGTAGGTTCAGATCAAACTCATGGGGATCTGTGAACTGGCAACTGTGGTAACAGGCTTGGCAGTTGTGGCAGAGGTTTGACATGTGGACCACCGTCTCGGTGTCGAATGCCCTGTACCGTGTCATTGCCTTGAAGGCTGCACAGAATCCCTCGCAGTATCGACACGCATTACAAACCGCTAGCTGCCGCTTGGCCTCGTCAAGCGCTGGTGTTTGCATATCTGCCGGCCCCCTCTCCTGCTATACGTCCAAAAACAGTCCCAATTGTCATCCCGAAGCCCGCTAGATAGCCCTCACCCAAGATACTACCGGCCATAATCTCCCCCGCTGCCCAAACATTTGTGCTTGGTACACCACCAAAACTTACCTTCGCATCATCACCAACACGGAAACCTAGATAGGTAAAGGTCACACCTGGTCTCAACTCATAACCGTAGAAAGGTGGGGTATCAATGGGTCGTGCCCAGTTAGTTTTTTGGGGAGTCAGACCGTTTGTTCTAAGCCCATCAAGCTCGGTGGGGAAAAAATCACCTTCTTGGCAAGCGGCATTGAAATCTTCCACCGTCGCTAAGAATTCATCTTCAGGTAGACCCAGCTGTTGAGCCATATCATCCAATCTTTCGGTAACGGTCGCAGAGAATACGGTCGGCATGAATAAGTCTTTGGACTTGCTATCAATGACCGCGTAAGCCACCTGTTCAGGCTGTTTCGCTACCAATCTGCCCCAAATCGCGTACCGCTTGGGCCAGACATCCTCACCCTCGTCGTAAAAACGCTTACCCTCTTGGTTAACCACGATCGAAAACGGTACACAGTCAACCCGCGTGACGATTCCGCCATCATACTCTGGGGCACGCCCATCGATCGCCACCGCATGACATTGCGTCGGGTCCCCAACTTGATCAGCCCCACCCGCTAAAACACCTTTGAGAACCTCTCCTGTGTTATAGGGTGTTCCTCTGATCAGAAAGTTTTTTGCCGCGTCACCCCAAGCGCTCGCCAGCCAGTCCTTGTCAGCCTCAAACCCACCAGACGCCAGAACGACGCAGCGACCTCGTTTGTAACTTTGAGTTCCATTTAGATCGACCAGCACCCCATCAAACTTTCGGTCACGTATCACCACATCGAGAACAGTCGCCTGGTACAAAATAGCGACACCCAATGTCTCAAGTCTGTTGTAATAGGCATTCACTAGAGCCTTGCCACCGCCCAAGAAGAACGCATTGGTGCGAGAAAGTGAAAGGGTCCCGGATAGTGACTCCTGAAAATAGCAGCCCTGCTTGAGCATCCACTCATAACAGGCCTCTGACTCGCGTATCGTGAGCCTCGCCAATTCTTCGTCGGTATTCCCCTTGGTAACCTTCAGCAAGTCATCATAAAACTCATCCTCCCCATACGAACCGGTCAAGACGCCCTTAGGGGTGCCATGCATACATCGAAAGTTGCGGGTGTGACGTGAGTTACCGCCGCGGTACTCCCGTGGTGCTCGCTCGAAGATAGCGACCGACGCGCCTACCTCTGCGGCTCTGATGGCAGCACACAGGGCGGCGTTGCCCCCACCAACCACAATCACGTCATAATCGAAATGCCCCTCGCCCACAGAAATTAACGCGGTGTCGGGCGTAATTTCCGGCAAATCAACTTTCATTGATTAATCTCTGGTTGATCTGTCTCAAACGGATTCGTTTTGCGTTAGATAGATGTCTTCCCATGATCATTCGAGCACCTTCCTTATCGCGTAATTTTAGACACTCGATTAGATCCCGATGCTCAATCAACGATTCCTCAGCACGCTCCGTATTGGCGAGCGTGGTGGCTCCAAGTATCGCAAGTGTCTTATGTATTGCCTCGCAAGACATCGTCAGATAGCGATTCTTCGCGGCGTTGAGTAACGCTTTATGGAATGCATAATTTAAGCCCGCCATTCGGCTCGGGTCTCGCACCGAGCCAGCCATTTGCTCTTGTAATATTTCCAGCTCGGCAATTTCAATCCCACTGATTTTTTCGGCACAAATCTCTACCGCGGCCATCTCTAGAGCCTCGCGCGCTTCATAAAGCTCAAGGATCTCAGTGTACCCCAGCTCTTTAACCTTCATGCCAAACCGCGGCTCGGACACGACTAACCCGTCAACTTCCAATCGACGAAGGGCTTCTCGTACGGGAGTACGACTGATCCCAAGTTCGCCGGCCAATCCCTGCTCCGTGACCGACATACCACCGATTAGGTCACCTCTCTGCATCTTGGAGACAAGATAGTCGTAGCAAATCGCGGACTGCGGCTCGTGTTTGCTTTTAGCGGACTTCACATTCATAGTTTATTGTATACATATGAATACATGGAAGTCTAACATTGCATTCTAAGCGCTTACGACAGGCCAAGACCGTTNTAATTTGCTTAGGGTTCAGTCTTCTCCTCGAAAAAATCGGAGCTCCTCTACCGTTCTTATTCGGCTCACTCTTCGGGTGCCTATTCACGTCGTTACTCGGTATAAAGTTGGCCGGGATACCGATCGTTTCAAGCGTTAGCCGGAGCGTTTTGGGTGTCGCAATCGGGACCACGCTAACGATGGAAGTTATTACAACTATCCCAAGTTATGTTCCTACACTGTTGATCATCCCGCTGTATGTTTTCCTGATTTCTTCTATNGGGTATCCGTTTTTTAGAAAAGTCCTTAAATACGATCGCCCGACCGCCTACTACGCCGCCATGCCGGGCGGTTTGCAGGACATGATCGTGTTCGGAATCGAAGCCGGGGGTAATCCGAGGACGCTGTCGCTCGTTCATGCGACACGCTCCCTCGTTCTCATCACCATCGCGCCGATCGTATTGACGCAAATTTTTGAGCTAGAACTTGGTAATCCCCTTGGTTCGCCAATCATAGAACTACCACTGATCGAGAACGTTGGACTGTTTTTAACAGGCATTGTGGGGATGCTTCTGTTCAGAAAGCTTAAACTCTTTGGGGCTGATATTCTTGGCCCTCTCTTGCTCTCCGCTCCACTGGCTATGGGTGGAATCCTAACGCATCGGCCGTCAGAGGAAATGATTATCCTGTCGCAGTTTTTCATTGGACTCGGGGTAGGTATTCACTATCAAGGGATCACCACGAAAGAATTGAGAAGGGATATCATTGCGGGATTGGGGTTCGTTGCCGTCATTATTCCTTTGGCGTTATTGACATTGCTTGTCGCAAGCCAGGTCAGTGACATTCCTTTGTTTGAACTTTTCTTGTGTTTCTGGCCAGGCGGACANGCCGAGATAGCCGTGATGACACTGGCGGCCGGCGGGTCAGTCAGTATTATCGTGCTTCATCATATCATCCGTATCTTGCTGGTCATCACCGGCGCGCCCCTTCTACATCGGCTTAAAAACAAACAAGAATCAAACAGTCCTTTGGACTGACCTTATCGACTCTAGGAATGTTGCGTAAAGGTCTTGTGCAACCCCCTCAATTGGCTTCCCTCTCTTCTTGATCAACCCAACTACCCGAGAGATGACCGGGTTATCAAGCGGAACACTCACGAGCAGCGGATGGTCACGTCTCGGCATTGCCATGGACGGAACAACGGCGATACCAAGGCCAGCCTCAACTAGACCGATCATTGTGGTCTGATGCTGAGTCTCGAACAAGCTATTCATCTTGATATTCGCTGCGGCTAGGGTCTGATCAATAATGAGGCGGTTTCCTGATTCTTTTCCTGGGCCGATGTAAGGGAATGCTGCAAGATCTGACCAAGACACACAGGAGGACGCGGCAAGCGGATGATCTTTGGTACAGGCTACTACAAAGCGCTCCTCCAACAACGGCTCAAACTCGACTTCAGTATCCAAAGACCCAACAAAGTTCACACCAAAATCTGCGTCACCACGAGCGACAGTCAACAATACCTCGTTAGAGCTGGAGTCAATCAGCTTCACTCTGGTAGTTGGATGATCTTTGTTAAATTTTCGAATCACGTCTGACGCGAAGTAGTTAACAGCGGACGGTACGCAAGCGACCGTGACCTCATTAAAAATTGGATCGGCGACCCCCTTCACGCCAAGCACGGTATGGTCCAAGTCAGCCATGATCCGGCTAATATTTCTGTAGAAGTCACGACCAACCGCCGTGAGCGTCACTCGCCGAGTGGTTCGCTCGACTAGCTTTGCCTCTAGCGCAGACTCAAGCTTCTCGATCCGCCGACTGAACGCGGACTGGGAAATTGGAATCAACCGAGCTCCGGCGCTAAATGAGTAGGTCTCGGCGAGTGCCTTAAACGCGACCAAATCATCAAGATCTATACTAGCCATTCTATTTATCTCTATTTTGCATCAATCGATCTAATTTTAGCGTTTAATTCATCAGTAATACATCTTTCATAAGGCAGTAGTCTCGACCATCATACGTGCAAGTCTCGTCGGCAATATCGCGAGGCTATGACTCAGTGTGATTAATCACACCCATAAAAATAATTTAGGAGGTTAAATCCCGATGTTGTTAAAAAAAATTGCAGTAAGCATCTGCGCATCAGTCCTCACAGCGGGTATGGCATCAGCTGCTGACCTGTCTGGAAAAACAGTCGAATGGACCATCCCATTCTCGGAAACAGGTGGTTCCGCCAAGTGGGCAAACTTCTTCGCACCATTACTGAGCGAGGCTCTACCAGGTAACCCAACAGTTGTTGTCAAATATATGCCTGGCGCTGGCTCAACCAAAGGTGCCAACTGGTTCCAACAGCAGAAGAACGGCGACGGTACGGTTATGTTCGGCTCATCAGGTTCGACACAATTTCCGTATCTACTAGACGATCCACGAGTCCGTTATGAATATAACGACTGGAATGCTGTCATGGCTTCGGGAACCGGCGGAGTGGCTTACCTCAATGCTGAAGACGGAAAATTATTTGACGGCTCGGCCAACAAACTGAAAGGTAAGAAATTTGTTTATGGCAACCAAGGAGCAACACGTCTTGACTTAGTACCAGCACTGGCCTGGGATATGCTCGGTATGGATGTAAAGCACGTGATGGGTGTCAAAGGCCGTGGGGGCGGACGCAAAATGTTCGAATCAGGTGAGGCGACTATTGATTATCAAACGTCAGCAGCGTACCTGAAAAACTCGGCCCCGCTAGTAGAANAGGGCAAAGCGGTCGTCATGATGAGTTGGGGCGCGTTAGATGGCAATGGTGACATCATCAGAGATCCAACCTTCCCTGACGTCCCAACCTTTAAGGAAGTTTGTGAGAAGACAGATGGATGTGAAACATCAGGGCCTAGATGGGAGGCATGGAAAGCCTTCTTCGCTGCGGGCTTCCCGATGCAGAAAGCTGCTTTCTTGCCAGCAGGTACACCGAATGACGTGGTTGCAACGTTTAACACGGCATTTAAGAAAGTCGTGAATCGTCCAGATTTTGCAGAAATCTCGGCAAAACGTCTGGGTAAGTACCCCGTCTACACGGGTGCAGAAGCAGGGAAGGCTCTTCAAAAAGCTTTGAAAGTGTCTCCAGAGGCGAAGCAGTTCATCAAAAATTACCTGAAAGATCGCTTTGGCGTAGAGCTGAAGTAAAAAGCCTCAAAGAACGACCGCTGCCATTTCTAATGGCGGCGGTTACCGCATTTAAGGACTTTTGATTCGTGGAACTTCTCGGCCTGGCTCTGGGTGCATTATCTGACGCCTGGGTATTGATACTGCAACCGACAACATTAGGGTATCTCGCTTTTGGTGTCGTGATGGGAATATCCATCGGTATATTTCCGGGTTTAGGAGGTATCGCCGGATTATCATTAATGCTGCCCTTCATGTTTGGTCTAGATCCTGTCTACGGGNTAGCCCTGATGATCGGTCTGGTTGCGGTCGTACCTACGTCTGATACCTTCGCGTCAGTATTGATGGGTATACCTGGATCATCTTCCTCCCAGGCAACCGTGCTTGACGGATTCCCTTTAGCAAAAAAAGGACAGGCCGCNCGCGCATTATCAGCCGCTTTTTCATCATCATTATTTGGCGGGATCGTTGGTGCCGCGTTTCTAACCATTTTCATCCTAGTGGCGAGGCCAATCGTTCTGATGTTCCAATCACCAGAACTACTAATGGTCGCGATTTTCGGTGTCTCAATGGTGGGAATTCTCGCGGGACGAGTAGCACTCAAAGGATTAGCCGCAGCCGGCCTCGGTATGATGGTCGCCATGATTGGTGAAGGTCCCTTCAATGGCGAGCCAAGACTTACGAGCTATGATTATCCGTATTTCCTAGATGGTCTAAAACTCGTAATCGTAGGGCTCGGCATCTTTGCGATCCCTGAAATTATTGCGTTACTGAGGAAAGGACAATCCATCAATGAACGAGAGACCTTAGGAGCCGGGTGGTTCGAGGGTGTTAAAGATTGGTGGACCCATAAATGGTTATCTGTGCGAAGCTCTCTCTTGGGTGTTGCTGTTGGCGTTATTCCTGGCTTAGGAGGATCTGTTGTCGACTGGATCGCCTATGGGCATGCGGTGCAGTCAACAAAACATAAAGAAAAGTTCGGATCTGGTGAAATTCGAGGTGTAATTGCACCAGAGAGCGCGAATAATGCCAAAGAAGGTGGTGGTCTTGTTCCTACGTTACTGTTCGGTATTCCCGGCTCAGGGAGTATGGCTATCTTCATCGGCGCACTGGCACTCCTTGGACAAGGTGAGCTCGAACCTGGCCAACAAATGCTCACCGAAGACCTCGATGTTACTTATGCGATAGTATGGATGCTCGCGCTAGCTAACGTCTTAGGAACGGTCCTGTGCATTGCTCTATCGAACCCAATCGCTCGATTGACGAACATTCGGTTTGTCCTGATCGCCCCCTTTGTATTCATGATCGTCTCGTTCGCCGCGTTTCAGTCAGGACAAAACTTGTTAGATCTCGCCGCGCTGATGGGGATCGGGCTTATCGGTATTCTTTTGAGGCGATTCGACTGGTCTCGCCCCGCTTTTCTCATCGGATTCGTCCTAGCGAAGCCGGTCGAGCAGTACTCGAACAACGCCTACCAGATCTCCACGTTCCGAATGGACCAGGG
Source organism: Gammaproteobacteria bacterium (assembly GCA_002705325.1). The sequence continues at coordinate 14,792 of PAFS01000020.1, forward strand.
GCTTCAGGCAGTGCTCGATTACCTACTAAGCCCCATCGTTTTGGTATTGATCGCTATTACTCTCCTGTCGGTTGTTTTAGGCATAAGGCAAGCGAAAAATATCCAGGCCGAGGGAGTGGTACCCGCTGGCTTAAAACGATCACCAATGGCCTTCCTCGTAACCCTACTCGTGTTCACAGGATGGTTCATGCTCGAGATGTACACGATTCCTGACTATGCCTGGGTAGACGCAGTATTCCCGGTCGTTATTTCTACCTTTACCTTCGGTTGTTTACTGGGGCTTGGGGCTCTCATGATTCTTAGGCCAGAGGATGATCTAATCTTCGCAGACAGAGAGCTTGAGGTAGACAAAAATCAGCNCTCGTTCTGGGGAACGCTGGGCTGGTTTGCGGGCCTTCTAATACTGACCTCACTGACCGGATTTATAATAGCGCTATCAGTTTTCCTACTGTGCTTNTTTTTGATTCGGGCGCGAGAATCTTTATCTAAGTCGCTGATTTATAGCTTAAGCGGGCTCGGTTTCATGATGTTTATGGGTTGGCTACTAAACCGAGACTTCCCTCCGGGCTTACTCCAAGAGTTCGTCAATCTGCCGTGGCCTCTTACNTAGCGAATGCGGCCTTTTGTTTTGTGAGAACGTAATCGATGCGACAAAAATCTATCCCATTTATTCTGATGCGAGGTGGNTCCTCTCGTGGTCCGTTTTTTAATCGAGGCGATCTACCAACTGATCTGGAGGAATTGTCTGAGGTTTTAATCTCGGTGACAGGATCCGGTCACCCGCTGAATATTGATGGTGTAGGNGGCGGTAATGCAGTAACGACCAAGGTCGCTNTGCTCTCAAAATCTGAGGATAACTGGGCCGACGTTGACTACTTTTTTGCGCAAGTCAGTGTCGAAAAGCAGCTCGTNGATTACAAGCCAACNTGNGGNAACATGCTTACCGCTGTCGGNCCAGCAGCTATCGAAATGGGGCTCGTCCCAGTAAAGAACTCGGTCACAGAAATCAAAATCAAGGCGGTCAACACCGGCGCCAAGATCATTGCGCGAATACAGACACCGGGTGGCCATGTTAGCTACTTTGGTGATACAGAGATTGACGGTGTTCCAGGAACTTCGGCCCCCATCGAGCTGCTTTTCTTGGAGGTCGCTGGTTCATCAACTGGTCACCTGTTTCCGACGGGTAGCGCACTAAACCGTGTACAAGATATCGAGGTCACTTGCATGGACGTTGCCATGCCAATGGTGATAGCTCGTGCATCAGACTTTGGGCTCAGTGGAATGGAAACTCGAGAAGAACTCGACGGGAACAGAGAATTTTTTAAGCGAATGGAGTCGATCAGAATCGAAGCCGGTGAACTAATGGGAATGGGCGACGTCTCTCAAAGCGTTACCCCAAAATTCGGTCTGCTCAACTCTGTAGGTGGAATCAACAACATCGGTTGCAGATACTTCATGCCCTGGGAAACCCACCCCACGGTAGCCGTCACTGGGAGCCAGTGTCTCGCCTCTTGTGCGCTCGCCAGAGGAACCGTGGCTGAAGGCTTGATGCAGACTGATGGTTCGTCTCCAGCTCTTGTGACTATCCATCACCCGATGGGGACGATGGACGTCTTGATTGACTATTCAACTGTTGGCGATGATTACATCAACAAGTCAGCTGGATTGGTTAGGACCGCGAGGAAGATTGCAAGCGGTGAGATCTTCGCACACCTAGCAGAGTAGTCAGCAATATGGAGCCCATCTACCTGGCGATCATCGCATTCTGCAGCTCGCTGTTTACCGCATGTGCGGGCCTGGGGGGAGGAATCCTGCTGCTCGCGATGATGCTCCAAATATTTCCACCTAGCGTCGTGATCCCGCTTCATGGGATCACACAGTTTTTTTCAAACGCGAGCCGCGCTCTGATACTTCGGAGTTTTATTTTGAGGGAGTACGTCGTCCCCTTTACGATCGGCTCGTTACTCGGCGTGATTGTTTTTATTCCGATGATCACTCTGGTGGACCAAGTGATGGGTTCGTTGATCCTTGGAGTCTTTATCCTCGTGGCCACCTGGAGACCTAGTTATCTCAGGCTCAGATCAGTCCACGCAACGATCAGTGGGGCAATCACTGGCGGGTTGGGATTAATTTTGGGGGCGATAGGCCCCCTAGCGATGTCCGCCCACCCAAAAGAACACTGGCTCAAGGAACAAATTGTCGCAAACCACGCGGCCGTGATGGCGTGCCAGCACGGCCTGAAGGTGGTTGCATTTACAGCTATTGGGGTCAATCTGATTGAATACGGCCACGAGCTAATAGGTCTAGTTCTCGGAGCCGCCACGGGCACCTTTGTTGGGACTAAAATCCTGAAAAGAATCAGCGACGACCGTTTTAGGGTGCTCCTAAACGTCGTTCTGACCATACTAGCCCTCAGAATGATATACGAGAATCTACTGACCTTAGCCTTGGGATGATGTGATGAACGCATTTGAATTTTTTGCACACTGTGTCGTCAACCAGAAGGTTGAGCACTGCTTTGCCTTGCTCGGTGACGCAAACATGCAAGTCGCGGCAACGATGGCGGACCTAGGTGTTACATTTACCTACGTGCAACACGAGCACTGCGCCGTCGCGGCATCGATGGCCTACGCCAGAAAAACCGAGAAAGTCGGAGTGTCGACCGTAACCTGTGGCCCTGGGCTCACGCAGATCATGACAGCGCTGCCAGCCGCCGTTCGGGCCAGGATACCTGTGGTCATTTTCGCTGGTGAGTCACCATTGAATAAGAGCTGGTACAACCAGCAAATTGAGCAGCGACCATTCGTCGAGGCAACCGGTGCACGATATATCCAGCTTCATACATGTAAACGATTCGAGGAAGGTATCCAGGAGGCATTTCTAATAGCTGTTCGCGACCGGTTACCGGTCGTGGTAGGTACACCGTTCGACCTTCTTCATGGAGATATAGCTGAGCTACCCAAGAATGAGACTCCGTTACACGAGATTTACAGAAAATCAGTAAGCATCCCCTCGGGTAAGTCTCAAGAAATCACAAATTTATCTGCGTTATTGAATGTTTCGCGGACGCCAATAATCATGGCAGGCCTAGGTGCAACCAGGCCTGAAACTGCACAACACATCGCTCTCCTTGCCGAGAAGTGTGATGCCCTTCTTGCCACCACGTTACCTGCAAGAGGCTTGTTCCATAACGACCCGTTTTATCTTGGGGTATCTGGTGGATTCGCGTCACAGGTGACACGAAAATTTTTATCTGAATCAGACTTGATCGTTGCATTTGGGGCATCGATCTCGAGCCACAATTCAGACCAACAAAAACTATGGCCTAACGCGAGAGTCATTCAGATCACGCTAGACCCACAGCAATTCTTTCAAGGGAACACGGTCTCAGACCAAATCATTGTCGGTGACGCGGGTCAGATTGTTGCCAAACTCTTACCGCTGATCCGCTCAAAAACTCGCGTTAATCGCACAGATGAGAATGCCGACCTGATACAACAGACACCGATCGATGATTCTGACGGTCTAACTTACACCGATGGCTTGAATCCGTCACAGGCCGTAAAAGAAATCAATCAATCCGTACCAGTAGACTGGGAGATCGTAAACTCCTCCGGCCACTGTTCTTACTATTTTTCGCACATGAAGAATCGGCCCTTTGAAAAATTCCTGACAATTAGAGAGTTTGGGGCGATCGGAAACGGGTTGTCATTTGCGCTAGGTACAGCAGTAGCTACCGGTCGACCAACGATACTGTTCGACGGCGACGGTAGCTTCCTGATGCACGTCCAGGAGCTTGAAACGATCCGACGACTGAGGCTACCGTTGATCTCATGTATATTTAACGACGGCGGCTATGGCTCTGAGTTCCATAAGCTTCGGGCTGAAGGTCTTCGCGAGGATGGTGCAAACTTCGGTTACTCAGACCTTTTCCGGATCGCAGAAGGCTTCGGTATCAAAGGTTACCGGATCGACAACCTAGTACAGCTTCATGAAGCCCTATCAGACCTGAGCAAGATACCGGTCGCGGCGGTCTTAGATATCCGGGTGTCACCGTCGGCAATGTCTCCAGTGATTGCCCGGAGCCATGGTAAGCCAAGCAAACACTGATCAGGTACCAGCGGTCTCTTCTTTTGGTGAGAGTTCTGAGATCTTGTCGAGGGTATAAAGCTCCGGAACCGTTTTCCGACTCCAAACGAGGAATCCGAGGCCCAACATACCACCGATAAGAACCGTATAAACAGGACCGAGGAGACCAGCCAAGGCGCCTCCCCGGAAATCCCCACCCTCGTTACTGGTCTGGATAAACAGCATATTCACGGCAGCGACCCGACCCCTTAGTTGCTCGGGTGTCGCGGCCTGGACCATGCCCATCCGTATGTTGACACTGACCATGTCCGACGCGCCGTAAAAGAATAGAGCGACCAGCGACAAAATGAGAACATCGGATAACGAAAACACAAGAATTGAGACCGCAAATACGATTAGAGAAACCCAAAGCTTCGATCCGGCGCTTGTGAGCTCATCTCGTCTGGTGGAGAGGAACAATCCCATCAAGACGCTGCCGAGGGCGGGCATCCCACGCATCAGTCCGAGCTCTTCCGGACCGACGCGCAATATATCGGCGGCGAATACCGGCAGGAGGACCATGACTGACCCAAACCCCACCATCAATAAATCGATTGTCAGCCCACCAAGGATGATTGGTTTTCCCCGAACGTATTGGATACCAGCCAGCAACGTCTTCAGCCTATCACCCGCCTCCTGGGGGATTCTGATCGTTGGAATGAACAGATACCCTATTAGTGTCGCCGCGGAAGCTACTGCGATGACCTCATAGATCTGGCGATCGAGCAACATTATCAGGTAGCCCGCCACAACGGGGCCAGCGATTGACGCGGCGTTCCAGCTTGTGCTTGACATAGCGATTGCCCTGTCTAAAACCTTGCGTGGGACGATATTTGGAACAATCGCGTGCAGTGCCGGACCGTGAAACGCCCGTCCGGCTCCATGTAGGAACACCAAACCATAGAGGATCAAAAGCCCTGGATCTTCCACGGTCAACACCTGAGCGATCCCTACCACCGCGACCGTCTCGACAATTGCACACAGCCTGACCACCCAAACCCTCGGGAACCGGTCAATTACATACCCCGACACAAAGAAAAACACGTAGACGGGGATGATCTGCATCAGCCCAACGAACGCGAGACTCCATGGGTCTCCGGTTATCTCGTATAAATGCCAACCCAAAGCGACCGTCAGCATCGTGTTAGCGATACCGATCGCTATTCTGGCACCGAGGTAGCCTACAAATGCTTNAGAGAACAAACCACTCACTTTATGAATTTACTCGTCTGCCGAAGAGCCGACCCCTGACAGCTGGTTGTGGGTCTGTAATCTCGCCAAAAAACTCATCCATGATAAGAAACTCGTCTCCTACAGAGTCCCTGAGCTCGCTCGGTCTCAGCAAAAAGTTAGGGTTGCTAGGTCTGCCAAATAGTTCGTTCCCCACCCCAAACGTCTCGTATATCAAAAACCCATCAGGCCCCACTAAATCAAAAATATGTCGAAGGTTAGGCCGGTACAAGTAGTTTGAGACAAGCACAAGATCAAACGTATGACCAACCAACGGCCAGTCTTCTTGCTCGAGGTCCAGACACAGGAATTCCACCGACGTGCTTGCAAAAAAGCTAGATAAATCAGGATTATGATCGACAGCTGTCACACGCGGGCANAGCTCGGATAGCAACAGACTGTGCCTACCCGCCCCTGACGCAATATCAACCGCCGACTTGACGGGATGAATNATCGNCTGAAGCTTCTCTANNATCCATTCCGANGGGTCTGAACGTCCGTGAATNTTTTCGATCACACAAACAACCAGTAAATAAGTAGTCCACCAATAACAAATCCCTCAACCCAGCATAGAGTTAACGCGAGTATCGGTCTCTCAAAAATCAGCTGTCGCAGTATCTCTGTAAACATAACTAGAATTTGCTATCCGATGCTCGAGCAATTCTACAAATAGCCTCACTGACGTATCCACCAAGCTGCGCGGTAATAGCCGACCCACCTAAATCTCTGGTCCAGTATTCAGGTTTATCAAGAACTTGATCAACCGCCATCTCCACTACTCGGCCGGCTGTCCTGAGTTTGATATCTCCACGTTGATCACCCAACCACTCCAGCATCATCGCCAGCGATAAAATCAATGACGTCGGGTTAGCGATATTTTTTCCTGCAATATCGGGCGCCGAGCCATGCTGAGCCTGGGCCATACAAAGCCCCGTCTCTGCGTTGGCATTAATTGATCCTGCGAGACCAAGCGACCCCGATAGCTCGGAAGCCAAATCAGACAACGTGTCACCATAAAAATTAGTAGTGACGACCACGTCATAAACCTCAGGTTGTCGGACCAGTAGCGCCGCGAATGCGTCGATCAGAATCTCTTCTGTCTGTACGTCTGGAAACTGTCTTGAGACTTCCCTGAAGCACTCTAGGAATAGTCCATCAGTCATGAGAAACACGTTTGCTTTATGAATCGCAGCGATTTTTTTTCGCCGCGCTGATGCGGCTGAAAATGCTTGTCGACAGATACGCATACAGCACCGACGCGTAATCTTTCGGACCGACAGGGCTATGTCTGGATCAGGCATCATCTCGCCCACCCCTTGGTACATGTTTCGGTCAGGATAGAAACCTTCGGTGTTCTCTCTGTAGATCACCANATCCATTCCGCTCGCCTTGTTTTGAATACTAGGTCTGGATTTCGCTGGCCTCACGTTTGCNTAGAGATCAAGCCCTACCCGAAACCCACCAGAAACGTTTCTGCCCCCCTCGGAAACAGAAGGATAATCCATCGTCGACATGGGCCCTAAGATAACCCCATCGAACTCTGTCTGAGCTCGCACTAGAAGCTCGTCTCGCAGCGTGGTTCCGTATTCTTTGTGTGAGTCGAATCCGACAAGCTCGTGCTCAACAGAGATCTGGAGATCTAACTCTGAGACCAGTGTATCGAGCACACCTAAGGTCGCAGCCGTAATCTCGGGTCCAATACCATCACACGGGAGGCAGAGAAGCTTTAACTCACTCACCTAGACCACCTAACTATTGAACAAAGTAGTGCTCACAGAGTATCACCAGACATTACTCTTATGCCTCTAAAAAGACCGGAGGCACATGCAGTGTTTCCGGCCTCGCGCACCTATCGAGCAGAAACCGATCGCTTTACCGCTTTGCGTTTGGGAGGAGCAAACCCATCCCGCGAACTTCCTGGGCTCGATTTTTTGGTGGCATGTCTTGGTTTCTCTGACCACTCACCGTAATCGTTCCTGGTAGCTTTTTGGCGCTTGGAATTCCTTAGCGATGAGGAATCGTCTTTCCACTGTTTTGGTTCAACGCGCTCACTATCGCCCTGAGTCTGGCCTTTATCAGAATCGGCGCGCTTTCCGGACCTAACGTTTGCAGGCTTCGGTCTCTCCAAATTTTTCCTGCTATCGTAACGATCGGACGACTTGGCAGCGCGCTGTTTTGGACGCTCATCTCTGCCACGCCCTTCGTGACTGCGAGAGCTTGATCTTCGATGCTTTCGCGGCTGCGGCTTATTTTTCGGTTTCTTGACCGGGAACGCGATCTCGGGCTCGAATCCGTCGGCGACCTCAAACTCTACCTCGACTTTCAGAAGGTGCTGAATGTCTCTCATCAACCGATGCTCTGTCGCGCACACGAAAGAAATAGCGTCTCCTTTCTCACCAGCACGCCCTGTGCGTCCAATCCTGTGCACATAATCCTCCGCGACCATAGGTAGCTCGAAATTGATCACGTAAGGAAGCTTCTGAATATCCAGACCTCGTGCCGCAACGTCTGTCGCGACCATGATCCTCGCCGCCCCACGCTTAAACTTCTGAAGCGCTTTCGTGCGTTGCGCTTGACTCTTATTACCGTGCATCGCCACCGCCGGGAGCCCGTCGTCGGTCAACGCTCTAGCTAGCTTATCCGCACCAAATTTAGTTTTCGTGAAGACGAGTACCTGATGCATGTTATTGAGGCCGATCAGTTGCGTGAGAAGCTCTCTTTTCCGATGCTGATCGACGTGCACAAAGGTCTGCTCAACCGACTCAGAGACAGTGTTTTCTCGAGCAACCGCCACCTCTACCGGGTTATCGAAGTACTTGGATGTAAGATTTTTAATCCCTTTGTTATAGGTAGCGGAAAACAACAGTGTTTGCCGCTCCTCATGACACTTGGCGATTACCCGCTCGATGTCGCCGACGAATCCCATATCTAGCATCCGATCGGCTTCATCCAGGATCAATGTCTGCACGTTGGATAGATCAATCGATCCTCGATCAAGATGATCGATAAGGCGGCCTGGCGTCGCGATGACCAGATCAAGCCCTGATCTGAGGGCCTTAAATTGTCCGCCATAGCTGACACCACCAAAGATGCTCGTTTGTCTTAGGCCGAGCCCCTTACCGTACTTCCGGGCACTATCTGCAACCTGGGCCGCTAATTCTCGTGTCGGCGCGAGAACGAGTGCTCTCGGTGAGTGAGTGCTTTTTCCTGCGTAAAGTTTCTGCATGATCGGCAATATGAACGCGGCCGTTTTTCCTGTACCAGTTTGAGCGCCAGCCAGGACGTCCCTACCATTGAGAATTGCTGGGATTGATTCAGATTGTATGGGTGTCGCGGCGTCATAGCCCGCGTTAGAGACGAGTTCAGGCAGCAAGCCCAAATCTTGAAAGCGCATAGTCATTCCAAATTGTTTGACGTTGAGTCGTCATGGGCAAGCTCCGTCCTACGATCCATCAAGGGACCACTCAACGCGAGCTCGCTATACGCTGAGAGGAGCGCACGGTACATGCTAGGCGACTGGGTTTCAATGTTTTTTGAATCGGTGGAATTTTTAACTAGCAGAGTAGAGGGGGTATACCGTATTCATCTGCGAACTCGTTTAGCGTCTCAACATCGTTCTCAAGATATGGGATTCCCTTAACTAGTCGCTCTTTTTTATTCTCAGTCTCTATCTGTCCCGGCAGATATACACGCTTGACACCTTCCGCTGGAGACGCACTCAGTACCGTTGCTTCCCACTCTAAAAACCGGGCCCTGTACTCACCAGGCCCTATAAAAATTTCGGGGTTCAATACAAAAATAAAATGCCCAACATTNTGGGGCCTGTCGAATACCTTCAGCTGATCACCGACGGCACCGGCGAAACCCGCTCCGGTTATAAGACCTGAAAAAATATCGAGGACCATTGCGATTCCAGAGCCTTTTGGGCCACCTATCGGCAGGACCACACCCTTAACGGCCTCAGAGGGGTCGGTCGTGTGCCTACCCTCAGCATCCAAGGCCCACCCCTCGGGTATCCTTTTCCCGGCCCTCATCGCTTTCCTGATCTTCCCTCGCGCGGCGACACTCGGCGCCATATCCAACAAGAAATGATTCTCACCAGACGGATTCGGGAAACCGATGGCGATCGGACTGGTTCCAAATATGGGTCGTTTCGAGCCCCACGGAGGAAGCGACGGTGATGCATTCGTCATCACAATAGCCGCGAAACCGGAATCTACCGCTTGCTGTATATAAAAACGCACCATACCGAAGTGCGTGCTGTGCTTGATACCTGAGATCGCGAACCCAAAGTCCTTCGCTCGATCGGTTGCAACTTCTACGGCCTTCGTTGCGACAACGAAACCCAAGCCATCATCACCGTCGATGTGAGCACACACTGGGGTAATATTGTCTACAGTGATTCGGGGATTAGCGCTTATCAATCCCAGCTGGAGTCGTTGACAATAGATCGGGATCCTCTGGATACCATGAGTATCTACACCACACAGATCAGCATCAACGAGTCCCTCTGCTGTCGTTTTAGCGTCTGAGCCAGGCACCCCCTGCTTAGTGAGTGAATCGAATGCAAATCTCAACGCTTCCCGATGCGAAACCACCCGAAGTTTCTGACTATTCATACGCTAGAAATTCCGGCTTAGTATGGTATCAACCGGCAAAGCGATACTGCTCCGAGTCAACCTCTCTCAGAATAACCTCCGTCCAACGTTCCCCAATGATCGTGTCAGGGCTCAGTATTTGACCCGCCTGAGAAATGACATCATGACTGAGCAATACACCGGCGGCATCGAGATTCTCCCTCGCCCGGTCCTCAAACCGGGTTCCTGGTATTGCAAGAATATGATCACCCTGCGCCAAAACCCAAGCCAATGCTAACTGCGCCACGGTTAGGTTATGGTCTGAAGCGAGGTTTGATAATTGGTCCAGTCTCTCAAGGTTGGTCTTGAAATCAGCTCCCTGGAAGCGGGGCATTGTGTGCCGGATGTCTTTCTCTCCGAGCGCGGACATGTCTCTGACAGCACCACCCATAAAACCGCGACCGAGGGGCGAATACGATACGAATGCCACGTGATTCTCTTCACAGACTTGGGAGACGGTGACGTTTGGCTGCCGTGTCCACAGCGAGAGCTCTGACTGCACGGCTGCGATCGGACAGATATCTAGCGCCTTGCCTAATGTGTCTGGCGACGGCTCCGATAAACCAATGAACCTGATCTTCCCTTGAGCCTTCATCTCCATCAAGGCGCCTAAGCTATCCTCCACAGGTACGTTCAGATCAATTCGATGGAGGTAGTATAGATCGATGCAATCGGTACCGAGCCTACGCAGGCTATCCTCGCAGGTTTTCATCAAGACCTCTGGGGAACCGTTAATCTCTCGCTTACCGCTTTCATCACGGTACAACCCGCACTTCGACGCCAGAAA
>PAFS01000021.1 GCA_002705325.1 Gammaproteobacteria bacterium
CCCCCGGGTGGACCATGCATGGGAGGGGTGTACAAAGGGTAGAACATTTATTGGTGTTGACTGTGAACTCCAACCCAGTGAACACTAGCAATTGCAGGTAATCATTGAGGCATTGGTGCTGTGCACAGGAACTATTACCTCTCCTGGGCACCAAAACCATACCAATAAATCGTTTATATTTAAGAACTTCTTGATATTTAGAGCTCTGAAACTCAGTGGTTTTAGGGACTTTTGTAGGGACATATGCCCACACTAGTCATATGGATGAGCTCATGAACCTCAAATATCTGACTCAAAATAACGGCTACTGGCAGTACGAACGCCGTGTACCCAGGCCTGTTTTGTCCCACCCATATTGGGGTGAAAAAAAATCGTGGAAGCGTCCACTTGGCCTCAAAGTCGGAAGCCCCGTTGAAGATGTACTGTCCGCCTGGAAAGAGCTCCACCAAACCTTTGAGACTTCACTGGCAAATATCAAAGAACGTAATCCACACATCATGGACAAACGTGAGCGTCGTCGTCGGACTGAAGCGCACCTGAAAATGTTTAACCTCAAACCCCACGAAGGATCGCTTGAAGGCATCGACGATGATAATCAGCGCAGTCATCAGCTTGAATATCTTGATAACGTCCGGGAGCTTTCTGGGGCCTTTGATGACTATGTGCACTGGGAACAATTCCATCAGATGAAGGCACGAGAGGATGGGAGTGGGCTCAAGCCTCGTGTCCATTTAATGCCTCCTGAGGTTCAATTACAACGAGAAGCGTGGATCACCTATACCGAAGACAAGTCCATCAGGGCACCCATCGTCTTTGGCGACCTCTGGGACATCTACGCCTCCGGCAAAAACCTTGACCTGAATGATCGGAAGAACAAGAAAACTCTCAGCCGATGGAAATCGTTCGTGGATATCGTTGGCGATGAAGTGCTGTCGAACCATGTCCATCATTGTCGAATTCAATTCAACACGGCCTGCTGATGACCACCAATCCTGAAACGAGGGGCCGAGATGCTCGATAAATCCTTCAAGGCCGCGGTCCCCTGCTGCGAGAGAAAACAGCTGGTTTGGGCCATAGATCGACCAGCGAAGTCCAGGACCATTAGCAATGGCTTTATCGATATCCGAAAGAGAAGCGCCCCCCTCCTGAGCCAGATGTAAAGCTTCCTGCCAGACAACCGCCTGAATCCGGTTCGCAATATGTCCTGGGATACTCTTCTTTAACTCAACCGGAACTTTCCCGAGCGATTCATAGAATTTACGAACACGTTCCATAACGAGCTGTTCAGTCTCATCATTTGCAAGTAATTCAATCAACGGGATTAGATGTGGTGGATTGAAAGGATGCGCAATCACAATACGACCCGGATCATTTAAACCCTGCTGTAATGCTTCAAGCGTGATGCCGGATGTCGATGATAAAATTACCGCCTCAGGATCCAAGTGAGACTCGATCTCGGAAAATAACGCATGCTTGAGATTCGTCTTCTCAGGAGCATTTTCTTGGATGAATTGAGCATCCTCGACAGCGTCCGTTGCACTTTTAGAAAAACGAAACTGNTCAACTGAGCCCGCAAACCAATAACCTAGGTTTTCTAATGCCGGTCTCGCTGCCTGCACAAAATCAATGATTCGCTCTTCCATTGCCGAATCTGGATCNTAAGCAACGACGGAATGTCCNGCGGCNAAAAAGAGAGCGCACCAACTCTGTCCAATNGTCCCTGATCCCAACACCGCTATCCGCACTCAANAGNCCTCANATTAGACTAAAGTTTAATAAACTTCCGAAAACGAGAAATCGTGCGACTAACAGNGCTTGACTTCCNCGCAATTTGAAATNNGTCGCCTGCTCAAATATAGGGTGGATGGTACGCCAAAACCCTCGTAATATATAGGTTTAAGGCCAATGCAGGCAGTCGCGGTTCCAAATCGATCACCACAACGCATGATGGAGCGGGGCGATCTCTCATTTGAGGGCCAGGTCCTTGAAATCGTTAGAGACTCGACTTTTCTATCGACAAAATACAGGAATCGTTGCTCAAACCGAGTCTGTTCTGTACATTCTTTCANAAAACCGTCTATACCATAGGGATTAAGATGTATTTCAAGCGCCTGACGGCTCAAGCANCAGCGATAGCNATCACATGTGCTTCGAGCGTTGTTTACGCCGATGCCAACTACTCCCAGCGCGCAAAGGAACAAGCAGAGCGCGCTGCCGCNGCAGCTGCAATTGCAGCGGACCANGTGGAAGCCGCTCGCGTCGCCGAGCCAGTCACGCCATCACAAGGTGCAGAGACCAGTGTCGCACCAGCAGACAATAACCCAACTGCAGAGACCTCAACGAGTACACGTTCCTCAGCCACTTCGGGAGCCTCGCAGGCGCAGCAAACAGCATCGGTGAGAACCGACGCGAAACAAAGTAACTCGGGTGGTGACGGTCCAATGGAAGATCAGCCATTAGTCATTGATGTGTCGAATCTCTATGACGAAGACGGTTTAGGTGATCTGACCATGCAATGGCAGGTGCAACTTGTGAGCGGTGGCTGGCAAACAATCGACGGCGCAACCTCACAGTCATTTACGCCACGACAAAACCANGTCGGAAGTTCGTTGAGAGTCGTGATCCAATACGTGGATGGCGAAGGCACACTCGAAGTCATCGAAACAGCGCCAACAGGGAAGGTACAAAACTCAAATGACCTTCCACAAGGGCTTCCAATTATCAGTGGTTCATCGGTTGAAGACAACACGATTAAAATCGACGTCTCCGGAATCTCCGATGAAGACGGGGTAGGNCAGTTTACTTACCAGTGGGAGCGCTCATCAGATGCAGCGCGTTGGACGCCTTACCAGACAAACTCATCAAATCCAGCCTTAATGCGGCTCAATCAACCTGAAGTTGGATTCGCGTACCGAGNCATCGTNTCTTACGTTGACGCATTTGGAACAACTGAAACTTTAGTGACCCCAGCAACCAACATGGTTCAGAACATCGATGATCCGGTTGAAGGCGAGGTGATGGTTGTCGGGCAGTCGAAGAAGGGGCAGCGCCTGCAGATTGACACATCTAATCTGTCAGACGACGATGGCATCGCAAATGTTCGCTCGACCTGGGAAATGTCAGACAACGGGCGTTCCTGGGTGTCAGTACCNGANGTCTATGGNAACAGCATGACTCTTGCTCAAGCACATGTAGGCAGTTTGATTCGAGTCAGGGCAGTTGTGGTTGATAATTTTGGCTCGGAGACAACGCTGTATAGTCAGCCAACGTCCTTGATTCAAAACGTAAACTCGAAGCCAAAGGGCGTCATTCGAATNCTAGCAACCGGCAATTAATCTAACGCCCACGCAAGAANAATCTGTCTAAATCATGCATGGTTAAGGCTGTCCACGTCGGGCGGCCATGGTTGCATTGGCCTGAACGCTNTGTTCGCTCGATATCTCTAAGCAATGCATTCATCTCCGAGATCGTCAGTTGCCGATTCGCCCGTACAGAACCATGACAGGCCATGGTGGCCAGTAAATTATCGCGAGCCTCTACAATCCGCCCACTGGTTCCCACCTCAGCCAGATCGCTCAAAACGTCGCGCACTAAATATTCATGGCTCGCTTGTCTGAGAATTGCCGGAACGTGCTCAATCCGAATCGTTTCTGGTCCGACACGCTGGACACCGAGCCCAAATTGTTCAAATAAATCATGTGCCTCTTCAACCAGTGACGCTTCTCGTTGACTCACATGAACAGTAATGGGAATGAGTAACGGCTGACTAACAAGACCCCGATCGTCCAAAGCCTGCTTGAGAGCCTCATAGGTAATCCGTTCATGGGCAGCGTGCATATCTACAATGATCATACCGTCACGGGTTTGGGATAATATGTAAACGCCATGTAATTGCGCCAACGCATAGCCCATCGGTGGAATATCAGCTTCACCTGAATCTTCAGTTGGCGCAATTGACTGACTGGNTTTTGTCACCCNCGACAACATGTCAAACCCNTTGGATNTATCNGTATGTTCACGGAATCGAATATCAGTTTGATAATGCGAGGCAACGGACTGTTGATCAGTTGATGTCTCTCGCGAGGATCGATCCTGCTCAAGTACCTGATCTGGTCGGTCGTCAGCGAGGACTCGCAGAACAGAGCGACGTAGAAAGTCATAAATTAAACGGGAATCCCTNAAACGAACTTCATGCTTCGTTGGATGTACGTTGACATCGACTTGTGCTGGATCTAGCTCGAGATAGAGCAGGTAACACGGATGCCGTCCGTGAAANAATACATCTCGATAAGCTTGTCTGAGCGCNTGTGACAGTAACTTATCCCGAACAATCCGACCGTTGACGAATACATACTGACAATCTGCCTGAGCTCGGTTGAAGGTTGCTCGACAAGCCCAGCCCTTAAGCCTTAGCCCGATGGCAGTTGAATCAACAGGCAATGCCGCGTCTATAAAACCACGACCCAATAAATTGGCCACCCTTTCTGACTGCGCATTTTCGCTGAGCGCAGGTGGTAGCTGACGCGTCACACGTCCTTGATATACGAGACGAAACCCCACATCAAATCGGCTGAGTNCTTGCCGGCTCACCACGGTGTCAATATGACCAAATTCGGTCTTTTCAGTTTTGAGGAATTTACGACGCGCAGGCGTATTGAAAAATAGATCACGCACATCAACTGTCGTCCCTCTCGGATGTGCTGAAACCTCAATCAATGGCTCCATCTCTCGACCTTCAACAGATACCTTTGAGCCAGACTCACCCTCGACCGCTGATAACAGATCAAACCGAGAGACTGAGGCAATCGAGGCAAGCGCTTCACCTCGGAATCCAAGCGTACCGACCGCTTCAAGATCATCAAGATCGAAGATTTTACTGGTTGCGTGTCGTGATAGTGCNAGCGGCAACTCCTNGGCTCGAATGCCTGACCCATTGTCTCGAATTCGTATCCGGCCGATACCACCCGCTTCACATTCAATGTCAATTTGTGTTGATCCAGCATCTAGCGCATTTTCAATCAGCTCTTTCACGACGCTGGCTGGTCGCTCGACAACCTCGCCCGCAGCAATCTGGTTTGCAAGACGCGGCGAAAGAATGTGGATTGANGGGTTAGATTTCATCAATCTGCACGTGTGTGAGACTCATCACTGCCTCTCGAACTTCATGGGCGCGTGACCACTTCCCGTCTGGACACNCCGATTNCGCCCGATCAAGAAGCGCATCAAACGCCTNGGTACGCTCTTGTTCAATACGCTTCGCCACAGGACCCTTTCCCTCCTGCTTAATCACCACCATCGCATCCAAAATATCGGATAGCTTCATACAGAAATAAATATGAGGGAATTNAGATTTTACCAGATGTTCGCGCGAAGCAGCGTCGNGACAAATCGATGCTTCAAGCCGATCAATTGGTGATTCACCCNGCGGAAAAACTATTTTTAACTGCCGCTTAATTGGTGAAGGCATGTCCCCCGTGACCACTTCGGACAAGTCGTGCATCAAAGCCAATTCATGCAAAAGCACCTGATCTTTAGCAGAAAGACTTGGATATACTCGAGATACAATTTCCCGCACGTACAGAGCGACCAAACACGAATGCTCAGGAACTGATGGATAACGGTGACAATTCACGGAGTGCCAACGGGTGACGGTGCCAGCAAATGGGAGATTACGGATATCGAATGCCATTGACTTCATGACGTCATGCTACCGCGAGGAACCCGGGACCTCTAGCTTTTGGCCTAAATGAATCACGTTCGTTTCCAGCCCATTGAGTTCTTTTAATGCCTGCAGGGATAAGCCGTACCGCGCGGCGATTTCTGATAACGTGTCACCGCGTTTCACCTCAATGATCATCCGTTGATCGGCATTTTGTTTGCGCCAAGCAACGAAGGTGTTTGCTGGCGGACTCTTTTCGAAATATCGCTTAATTCCTTCAAAGATTGCTGCAGCAATCTTTTCTTGCTCACGAGAAATCGACAAACGCTTCGCATCGGACCGATTTGACAGAAAACCTGTCTCAATCAGCAGCGATGGAATGTCAGGGCTTCGAAGCACCACAAAATTAGCCAAGCCCAAACGCTTTTTATGCACTCGACCCGCATCTTTTAAATCGCTNAACACACCTTCACCAGCTTGCTTTGAAATGCGAATGGCTGACTCCATTGACATATTCAGCAACACTTGACGTGTGTCGTTGTCGACATCACCCAAATCCACCCCACCGGCAAGGTCATCTGCATTTTCAGTATTCTGTAACCACCGTGATAATTCAGAATTCGCGCCCCTCAATGACAGCGCGTAGACGCCTGTACCCCGCACATTGCGATTTTTAGGAAAACTGTCTGCATGAATCGAAATAAAGAAATCAGCACCTGCTTCTCGGGCTATTCGTGGCCGATCTTTCAGTGGAATATATCGATCNTCCTCACGGGTCAGGACGGCGCGATACCCAGGCTCGCTCTGAAATCGCTTGGCTAGTCGCTTAGCGATCTGTAAAACAANCTGCTTCTCAACCACCCCATACGACGATGCACCCGGATCTTTACCGCCGTGNCCAGGATCAATNGCAACCACGATATCGCGCTTCTCAACTAGGGGTTCTGCTGTTTCATTGGGTNGAGCTGATCGGGACGATGCTTTTTCGCCAGCAACGTAACCAACCACATCAACTACCAAACGATGCGGATAAGGTCCTTTAGGACCCAACGTAAACACGTGAGACCGATACTCGCCACTTAAATCGAACACTAAACGCCGGCCATTGCCTCGGATTGAACTGCGGATCCGCTGGATGCGTGAGTCATCAATCGAATCAAGTGGTGACAGCGTTTTCGCGGTCAAATTCCTGATATCCAGTACCAACCGACTGGGGTTATTGAGATTGAAATGCGAAAATTGTGGCTTACCAGAAAATTCGAGCACCACCCGAGAACTGTCTTGATCAGCAGATGAGCGAACGGATTGAAGATCAACCGCCTGAGCGAATGGAGCGANAAGACAAGCAATGNAGGTGATGAAAAATCGAATCATTCGGGTTGAGGAACCTTTAACGCAGACAACCAACGTTCACCCTTTTTAGATTTCGCAGATACTGCGCACATCCGTCCTTCATCATGCCAAATCAAATGGACATCTAGGTCAGGAGTTGGCAATAACGGGCCTGCGCGTTCTGGCCATTCGATCAGCAGACCCTGGCCATCTAACATATCGCGAAAACCCATCAACTCGAGTTCCTCGGGATCCTCAAGGCGGTATAAATCGAGATGTGAGACGGTTAATTTCTGATTGATGGGATAAGTCTCACAAAGGGTATAAGTCGGCGAAGGAATTGCGTCAGTCACTCCAAGCTTCTTCAGAAACGCGCGCGCTAAATGACTCTTGCCCGCGCCCAAGTTGCCAGTCAGCGTGACAAGAAAAGGAGATTGCGGGCAACTTTTTGCGAGTGCCTTTCCGAGCTTCCTAGTCATCACTTCATCGATCAATTCTATGCGCATCGAGGATTCCGATTGACGTTTACTCTGTTAGTGTACCGGTCATGAGCAAATCATGGCACCAATCTGATGAAGTTCTGGCAAAACTTGAAGCCAAAGCGCGTGAGCTCGGCTTCACGTCGCTTGGGATCACTGATCCTAATGTGTCGGAACATGTTCCTTTTTTAGACGCCTGGCTCGAATCTGGATTTCACGGATCCATGGAATGGTTTGAGCAACATTTAGAACTCAGAAAAGATCCCACCCGCCTGGTTGAGGGTACACAAAGCGTGATCTCCGTTCGACTCGACTATTTGCCTGAGAACACCAACTGTCTTGATGTTCTGAACGATGCCGATAAGGCCTATATTTCCCGCTATGCACTTGGCCGCGATTATCACAAGCTCATGCGAAAACGTTTGAGACGCCTCGGTGACTGGCTGACTGAGGAAATTCAACCGCATGGATTTCGAGTCTTTTCAGATTCAGCCCCCATCCTCGAAAAGCACCTCGCTGAAAAAGCCGGCCTCGGATGGATCGGAAAGCACACATTATTATTATCGCGTCATGCTGGCAGTTGGTTTTTCCTGGGCGAACTTCTGACAGACTGCCCACTGCCGCTCACCCAAACCACTGAACAACCTCGGTGCGGATCCTGTACCGCTTGTCTTGATATTTGTCCGACCAACGCGTTTCCCGAGCCTTACCAGCTCGATGCAACCAAATGTATTAGTTACTTAACGATTGAGCACAAAGGACCCATTCCAGAAGAATTGAGAGCCCCCATGGGTAATCGTGTGTTTGGTTGCGATGACTGTCAGTTGGTCTGTCCATGGAACCGATATGCAGCCGTTGGCGATCCAGTATTTGCATCAAGGCATGCGCTCGATAACCAATCACTGATCGATCTATTTCAATGGGCCGAAGAAGAATTTCTTCTGAAGACTGAAGGAAATCCGCTAAGACGCGCAGGNTATGTGAAGTTTCTTGAAAATATCGCTATTGGACTCGGCAACAGCGCGAGTCATCGTGCGAAAACCATTGAGATTCTAGAANTCAAACATGGCATGCATGGCGCTGTGCTNGATGAGCATATCGATTGGGCTGTATCCCGCCTCAGGAATCGAGCTTCAGAAAGTGGGTGCGATAATGCTTGAGCTCGTCGATCGACTCATGGATATCNGNCAGNGCAAGGTGCTGANCTGANTTCACAAGCCCCTCAGATGCTTTCGGATTCCAGCGCCGCGCGAGCTCTTTAANTGTCGATACATCGAGATTCCGATAATGAAAGAATGCCTCAAGATTTGGCATATAACGGGCCAAAAAGCGCCTATCTTGGCAGATCGAATTCCCGCACATTGGCGACTGACGTGGTTCCAAAAACTCACTTAAAAACTCAATGGTCCTTGTTTCTGCTTCGACTTCCGTTGTGGTGGAATTTTGCACACGTNCGGTGAGCCCTGATTTTCCATGCTGCCGAGTATTCCANTCGTCCATACCATCGAGCATCGCTTGCGGTTGACTGATTGCATACACNGGCCCTTCACCAAGGACATTCAGATCTTTATCGGTCACAACGGTCGCTATTTCGATGATTCGATCGTGTTCAGGTGAAAGCCCTGTCATTTCCAAATCAATCCAAATTAAATTCAACGCGTCTTTCATAAATGTCCTGTAAATGTCATGCACTCTGAGAGCGTTTTTGACTGTGTCATCACTTGGAGTAATCGATCAACACCTAAGGCGACACCGTAGCTCTCCGGTAAACCAGACGTCAATGCATNAAGTAACGCGTCATCTCTCGGCACAACCGGCCGATGCAATGATTCCCGGCGTCGGTTGTCTTCATCAAAACGAGNAGCCTGCTCAACNGCATCCGTGAGCTCGTGGTAACCATTTGCGATCTCACGGCCAGCGATATACAACTCCGCNCGCTTTGCCACAGAATCAANANCGTCACGTTCGATGCGCGCCAGTGCTGATTGGATCGCCGGAAAATCGATCACAATATGATTGGTGAGATGTGGCTCGATTTCAGTCGCGAAAAGTAAGTTGAGCTGACTATCAAGATCAAGAGAGGCGGCAGCTTTTGATCCCAACAGATCACTGGAAAATCGGGCAANATCATCTGTCGTCGCTTGATGCGGATTCAACCCGTAGGTTGCCTCAAAAACATCGCTGTANGCGATGACTTCTGGTCGNCCATATTCCGTCAGGGTTTCCACTAGGTCCTGGATCTCAGACACCATGGCTTGAAACGGACGAATACTCGTTGGCCGATACCATTCGAGCATTGTGAACTCGATGGCGTGCTCAGATCCCTCGTCATTGGCGCGGTAGGCTTTACCAATCGCATGGATCGCACATTGGTACTCCGATAACAATCGTTTGAGATAAGTCTCNGGGGAGGTGAGCAGATAGCCAACGTGCAATCCCGCAGGGTCGTTGACTGTAAAACTATCAAGCCATGGGTCAGATGCGGGGGCTTTAGCAATNGCTGGCACATCGACTTCCAGTGATTGTCTTGCCTCGAAAAACNAACGAAGCCCGGACAGTAAACTGGCACGGGCTTCGAGAATGNTCTTTGTGGCCGTTGGCCGACCCATCATTTTTTGGTGGCGCGTGAGACGTAATCGCCAGTCCGTGTATCAACACGCAACACTTCACCGATTTCGANGAACAATGGCACATTCACAACAGCGCCTGTTGAAAGTGTTGCAGGCTTCGAGCCACCTTGCGCTGTATCACCTTTCAGGCCTGGATCGGTCTCAACAACTCCTAGTTCAATGTGATTAGGCGGAGTGACTGCTAACGGTGCCCCGTTAAAGAGCGTAATGATGTATGTCTCTTGCTCCTTAAGCCATTTCGATGCATCACCGACAGCCTTTGCATCGGCAGCGTGCTGCTCAAAAGAACCATCGGTCATCATGAAGTGATAGAACTCACCNTCGGCGTATAGGTACTCCATNTCGAGATCAATCACGTCTGCNGCCTCAACCGANTCTCCCGACTTGAAAGTCTTTTCGACGACACGGCCTGTCTTCAGGTTCTTGATCTTGACACGGTTAAACGCCTGCCCTTTTCCTGGCTTAACGAACTCGTTTTCAACGATCGTGCATGGATCACCGTCGATCAGTACTTTCAGGCCCGATTTGAACTCGTTGGTTGAAAACGATGCCATCAATTACTCTCCGGTAATCGCAACTGTGATGGTTGCGAATACTTCTGCGTGAACTTGACACTGCACTTCGTGCTCACCGGTTGTGCGCAATGGACCCTCTGGAAGACGCACTTCACTCTTATCCAATGTCAAACCGGCAGCCTCAGCAGCTTCAGCAATATCACGCGTACCAACTGAACCAAACAATTTACCTTCGTCACCAGCTTTCGCTGTGATCGCAACGACCTTCTCGTTCAAACCCTCAGCACGCGCTGTCGCTGCATCCAATTGTTCTTTTGCAGCTTTCTCAAGCTCGGCGCGACGCATTTCGAATTCAGCGACGTTTGCTTCATTTGCCAAAACAGCACGGCCTTGTGGGAGCAGGAAGTTACGCGCGTAACCACCTTTCACAGTGACACGGTCACCAAGACCACCGAGCTTGCCAACTTTTTCAAGCAAGATTACTTCCATTTATTCATCCTCATCTTCTGGAGGTTCCTGACGAGCGCGGGTTCGAAAATCCACGAATGCGTCAATGACCGCCAATAACGCCAATAACAATAAAAGGTATGGCGTAAAAAATACCAATGCTGTGTAAAACATGATGATCAGTCCTTTCGACTCTCTCATGCCCGTCAGCCCATGTACCAATGCCATGCCGGCAAACATCAATGGCAGCGCACCCAACGGAGAAAACCGGAGCATCCATGGATCGACCAAGAACCCCGTCGCTGCCAAAACGAGACAACCAGCCGCAAACACCGGCGACAAAATGACCGCCTCAAACTCAGCTTTAAACCCACCTGGGTTGTATGCTTGAGCTTGTAAAGCTCGCGCAAATGTGAGCGCAAACAAGGCGCTGACCATATGCAAAAAGCTCAGTGCGCCAACAGAGAGTGATGCCATCCATGCATCCACTGTGGCCTCATCCACCCCAAGGGTGGCGAGCTGCGCCGGTGGAACGACCACTTCTTTGATCGCAACAACTAAGCCCTTCAGCGTCTCCTCATAGAGAGCGCCCACTAAAACCACCAAGCCAAGCGATATACCCAATCCAACGACAAGGACTGCGCGCCAACTCAGTGTTCGGTGAAGTACCGCTGCCAAAACAACTGTAATCACCAATACCAGCAACATGGCTGAATCACCGAATCCAAATGCCATCACAAGTGCGGAAAGCATCGGGACTGCGGTCACTATTAAGGATTGCTCGAGGCCACGACGGAGGGCATATAACGCCACCACCGAAGCGCCCGCCCATGACAACAGCGGTAAAAACAGCAGCAATGATGCGATCAATGCTGCCCGCCACTCAGACGCCATCAAATAATGCGCCAGCCGTGCCATGGGATCCCCTGTTAATTAGATATCGTGCGAATCCGTATATGGAAGCAACGCCAAATAACGCGCGCGCTTGATCGCTGTAGCGAGCTGGCGCTGATACTTTGCACTGGTTCCAGTAATCCGTGACGGTACGATTTTACCGGTTTCGGTAATGTACTGCTTCAACGTATCCAAATCTTTGTAGTCAATTTCTGCGACATTTTCAGCAGAGAAACGACAGAATTTACGACGGCGGAAAAAACGTGACATATCTCTCTCCCTTACTCTTCAGTTNCTTCTTCAGCATCGGTAACATCATCGATCTCGCCAGCTTCAGCGGTTTCAACNTCAGTATCCTCTGATNGCTCGGCATCGCGGTCACGACGACGCTCTGAACGATCGCGATCCTGACGACTCTCAGCAGCTTTAATCGGAGAGATATCGGTGACGGCATCCTTCCGTTTGATCACCATGTTACGCAACACAGCATCATTAAAACGGAAAGTTGTTGTGAGTTCGTCAAGAACGTCAACAGAACACTCGATATTCCATAAAATATAGTGTGCTTTATGCAGATCATTGATCGAATAAGCCANCTGGCGACGACCCCAATCCTCAAAGCGATGCACAGATCCACNGCCTTCAGTCACGGCATTTGTGTACCGCTCCATCATGGCTGGAACCTGCTCTGACTGATCCGGATGGAACAGCAAAACGATTTCGTAATGGTTCATTGTGACTCCTTACGGGTTTCGCCATCCGGCCNATCCGAATGGCAAGGAGACTGTCTGTCCGNCAGACAGNAAGGCGCGGGAGTCTAGTCGACCCTGCACCCTATTGCAATGATTAAGACTCTTTAGCTGTCGAGATCGTACCGATCATCGCCGTCGTCGTCTTCCATGCCTGCAGCCGGTATCTTCACATTGCGAGCAGGCACNACAGTTGAGATCGCATGCTTATANACCATTTGGCTGACGGTGTTCTTTAAAAGAACAACGAATTGATCGAATGACTCAATCTGNCCCTGGAGCTTGATTCCGTTGACCAAAAAGATCGANACAGGAACGCGTTCCTTGCGAAGAATATTCAAGAAAGGGTCTTGCAGTGAATGCCCCTTTGACATAGTTACCTCCCGATACCGGACGGTCGTGGGACCAATCATCCTCTGCGGTCCCTAAGGTTGGGNGTTTCCACCCACGACGGTCTATCTATTNATTTTTGTTGTTTATAACGGGCGAACAANTTCACCCGTAGAGTTTAGTNTACACCAAACGGTGAAGAAATCACGATCGTTTGTTCCCGATCAGGACCTGTACTGACGATGTCAATCGGAGCACCAACCAACTCACCTAATCGATTCATATATTCTTTCGCGGCCTGAGGCATTTGGTCAAGCGAGGTCATACCAAAAGTTGTATCACTCCATCCCGGCATGGTTTCGTAGATCGGCTTGGCTGCAGCAAAATCATCACTGCTCGGCAAGTAATCAAACACTTCGCCATTGGGAAGTTCGTAGCCAACACACAATTTAACTTCTTCCAAACCATCGAGAACATCCAGCTTGGTCAAACAAATTCCGCTAATCGAATTCACTTCAATGGCATGCCGAACCGCCACCGCATCGAACCATCCACAGCGACGACCTCGACCCGTTGTGGTGCCCACTTCTTGACCCTGTACGGCCAAATGCTTACCCACAGTGTCAAATAATTCGGTAGGCATTGGACCGGAACCCACACGGGTTGCGTAGGCTTTGGTAATTCCTAAGATCGCATCGATATAGCGTGGTCCAAGACCTGAGCCTGTTGCGACACCACCAGCTGTCGTGTTCGAGCTTGTGACAAACGGATAGGTGCCATGGTCGATATCCAGTAGGCTTCCTTGGGCGCCTTCAAACAACATAATCTTGCCCTCGCGGCGGCTCCGGTGAACCAGAACCACGGTGTCACAGACCACGGACTTGAAGTAATTGACCGCATCCAACGTCTCTTCAATCATCGCCTCAACATCGACGGGCTCAGCTTGATACAGGTTGGTCAAGATGAAGTTGTGATACTCCATCAGCTCACGGACTTTTTCAGCAAACCGCGCAGGGTCCGTCGCATCGGCAACTCGTAGACCGCGACGCGACACTTTATCCTCGTATGCCGGCCCGATTCCTCGACCAGTTGTTCCGATCTTTGCATCGCCTCGTGCCGCTTCACGCGCCTGATCGAGCGCGACATGTACACGCATGATGAGAGGACAATTGGTTGACACGTGCAAACGATCAACAACCGAATGGCCGCGCTCTTCGAGCATCTTAATTTCTTTGACAAGCGCTTCTGGCGACAACACCACGCCATTGCCAATCACGCAACGTACATGCGGGCGCAGAATCCCAGATGGAATCAAATGCAGAGCCGTCTTCTGGCCATTAACCACCAATGTATGACCTGCATTGTGGCCACCTTGATAGCGAATAACGTAATCCACTTTCTCCGTCAGGAGGTCGACGATCTTCCCTTTCCCCTCATCGCCCCATTGGCTGCCGAGAATGACTAAACTCTGATGCATATGTAATGAACCTAACTCAGTTCGCAAGGCGAACCAGTGTTTTCAAATCAGCGCTAAAGCCTGTTGCAGCTCGCGCCCTACCAAANGATTCTCCNACGTGATCGTAACGACCACCCCGAACCAATAATTGATCGCGTTGTAGTGAATAAATACCGAAGACGAGACCGGTGTGATAATTCAATCCATGGGTTTCACCCAAGTCGCAATACCAAGACACTTGATCGGCATCGAGCCCACGCTTGACCTCAGTGATATCGTCACGCGCCTTCTTCAAAAGCTCGACAGATTCACTGCGCTGGATCACGGTATCTAATTCCCCGTACGCATCTTTGAACACGGCAATCTCAGGAACAGTCTGTTCGAGTGTAGCCAACACGTCCAAATCCTTACGCGCAAGTGCATCGAGTGCCTTTGCTCGAAACATCGCGGACTGCTTAACAAGAACTGATTTCAAAGCGCCCGCATGGCCAACATCCATCATCAACGGCTCATCGGTGAATAACCGCACTGTATCAAGCGCCAGCTGCACCACTTCGATATCAGCAGAAAGATCAGGATTACCAAAAATTTCTGCACCAAGCTGAAGCGGCGAACGGCTGGAATCACCACCTGATGCAACCGCTCGAAGGACGCTTCCGCAATAACACAAGCGTGTTGTGCCTGCTTCATTCAACGCGTGTGCATCGATTCGTGCAGCCTGTGGTGTCATATCTGGGCGGATACCCATGAGGCGACCTGATACGCGGTCCGTAATCACCATGATTTGATCAGATAAGTCTTGGCCAACGCCGCTGGTCAGACTATCTAGATACTCAACCATCGGCGGCATGATCAAGCCAAAATCAGACTGGCGGAAAAGATCTAAGCAGCGACGACGGCCATCCTCGATCGCCCACGCTTCATCGGGGAGGCATTCCTCCATACCGTCGGGCAATATCCAGCTGGGTCGCATCACCTTCCGTCCTTAGATTCAGTAAAAGAGCGGCGAGTTTACCAACACTGACCAGAAGACGCATCTGGCAATCAAAATTTGACGAGATAAGACAAAGCACTCAAATCGTGGTGATTCAGACAATGGTTCGCCGCATCACGTACCCTCGGTTTCGCATGATGCGCAACGCCGATTCCAGACGCAGTGAGCATCGGTATGTCGTTGGCACCATCGCCAACTGCCAAGGTCTCAACCAAATCAATGCCCAGCGCGCGGGCTTCCGTATTCAGCGTTTGCAGCTTCATCGATCCGTCAATGATCGGTTGAATCACACGACCTGTAACTTGGTTATCTCGACACTCAAGCGTATTGGATAAGACAAAATCCATGCCGAGACGATCGCCAATTTGGTCGGCAAAATAGGAGAATCCNCCAGATACGATACCCAAACGCACCCCAGCACCAGACAAGTTCGCGGTCAAAATCTCTGCTCCAGGCATTAGCGTGAGACCTTGATAGACAACATCGAGTTCTGACTCGGCGAGCCCTGACAAGAGTCCCAGACGCTCTGTGAAACTCTCGATAAAATCGAGCTCGCCACGCATCGCGCGTTCAGTAATTGCCGACACCTGNTCGCCTAAACCGAANGCAGCTGCAAGTTGATCGATCACTTCTTGCTGAATCAGTGTCGAATCCATGTCGAATAAAGCGAGTTTCGGGCGCTCCTCGCGAACAAATAAATAATCAGTNTTGGCTTCGTCAGCATGCGCTGCGAGGAGGCTTTCNTCCATTGTATCGATCAACATTTCGATGCAATCACAGGTCGGTGGAACCAATAAATCCTGAGGTCGACGATGGTGGTTTTCGTCATTACTCAAATGCGCATCACACAAGGCTGCGTCGAGTGCCTCACGATGGATCGCATCACTGACAAACCAAAGAAGTCTCACGATTCCGCCTCAAGTGCGTCCACACGTTGAAATCCGCGCGGCAGGAGTTTCCCACGACGTGCGCGCTCTCCAACAAAGTTCTCAAGATCTGATGGGGACAACGTGACATGCCGCTTACCCGCAATGACGCGAAGCGATCGAAGTGGCGGTAAGACCGTGATCGCAGTGACACGGTGCCCCTCCTTGAGAAGCGCAGGTGGTATTTGAACCAATTTATTCCCTTTACCTTTGGCAAGTTCCGGCAACTCATGTGCTTCGAAAACTAATAGGTGCCCACTCGAGACTGCAACAGCAATACGCGATAACTCGGTATCACCAATCACAGCAGGCGGTAATAATTTGGCTTCACCCAGGTTCACGACCGATTTACCGGCTTTGTTTCGCCCAAGCAGATCACCGTGTTTGCAAATAAATCCATACCCATNGTCANTCGCCAACACCCATTGGGTTGTTTCATCGGNAAGCGCTAGCTGGGTCACTTTTGCACCGGCAGCGAGATCAATGCGACCGGACAAGGGCTCCCCCTGACTNCGTGCTGATGGCAGTGTATGTGTCTGCACCGAATACGCACGTCCTGTTGTATCAAATGCGACGAGCGGCTGGTTTGAGCGGCCCTGTGCTGAAGTCAGATATTGATCTCCAGATTTATAGGTTAAGGCACGAGGATCGATATCGTGGCCTTTGGCAGACCGAATCCAACCATTATCACTCAACACGACGGTCACAGGCTCGGAGGCAACTAACTGATCCTCACGAAGGGCACGCGCTTCTTGCCTCACGACAATCGGTGAACGACGCTCATCGCCATAGGTCTCTGCATCTTGTGTGAGCTCATCTCGCATCAATCGCGTCATTTTTGTGCGAGAACCGAGCACACCTTCCAAATACTTGCGCTCTTTCTCAAGCTCTTTTCGCTCTGCTTGAATTTTCACTTCTTCGAGCTTGGCCAGGTGACGTAACCGAAGATCAAGAATGGCATTCGCTTGGTTGTCACTGAGTCCAAATCGAACCATGAGTTCGTGTTTTGGTTCATCCTCTTCACGGATAATACGAATCACTTCGTCGATATTCAGGTAACCGACCAAATACCCTTCTAAAACATGAAGCCGGTCCATCACCTGATCGAGACGATGGGTTAATCGTCGAGTCACCGTCTGACGACGCCAATCAAGCCATTCGCTCAGAATTGAACGCAGTGATTTCACCTGCGGACGGCCGTCAACACCGATCATGTTCAAGTTCACAC
This sequence comes from Gammaproteobacteria bacterium, assembly GCA_002705325.1. The sequence goes on from PAFS01000021.1 coordinate 17,640, forward strand.
GATAGGTTTTCTCAAGATCGGTGGTCGCGAATAAGTGCGTCATGACTTCTTCGGCATTCACACGGTTTGAGCGCGGCGTTAAAACCAGACGAATCGGGTTTTCATGATCTGACTCATCGCGCAAATCGACAATCATTGGTAATTTCTTGGCCTGCATTTGCGCAGCAATTTGTTCAAGAATACGCGCCGGAGATGCTTGGTGTGGTAACGCATTAATCACGATATCGCCATCTTCTGATACATAGGTAGCGCGCACCCGAATCGATCCGTTACCGGTCTCATAGATCTTCGTCAAATCTGCAGGAGGAGAGATAATTTCTGCAGTCGTTGGGTAATCTGGAGCCGGGACGAATCGCATCAAATCGCCAATCAAAGCGTCAGGATTATCCAGCAGATACGCGGCAGCGTTCACAACTTCACGCAAATTATGGGGCGGTATATCAGTCGCCATACCGACTGCAATCCCCGTGGTTCCGTTGAGGAGGATCGATGGTACACGCGCTGGAAGTAACTTGGGTTCTTTCAGGGTACCGTCGAAATTCGGCTGCCAATTGACCGTCCCTTGACCCAATTCGTCGAGCAAGATTTTCGCAATGGGTGTCAGACGTGCCTCGGTGTAGCGCATTGCAGCGAAACTTTTCGGATCATCCGGGCTACCCCAGTTACCTTGACCGTCGACGAGTGGATAGCGTGTAGAGAACGGCTGCGCCAACAACACCATGGCTTCATAGCATGCGGAGTCGCCGTGCGGATGGAACTTACCGAGCACATCACCAACCGTTCGCGCTGATTTCTTATGCTTGGATTGAGCGGATAAACCCAGTTCACTCATCGCATAAACAATGCGCCGTTGAACTGGTTTCAATCCATCACCGATATGAGGAAGAGCTCGGTCCAAAATAACGTACATCGAATAATCGAGGTACGCTTTTTCAGTGTATGTTTTTAGAGGAAGCCGTTCGAAAACTTCGGTAGATTCAAGCGCCAATGGAGGAACCTTNGAGTCGTCAGAAAGATCAAACGCTACCNCTNGATTCGATCGTAAGCAAGACTACCGAGAACGAAAGCAATTAAATACGNAATGATAATCGCAGNTTCAAGTAGGACAGACGCAAACGCTGGGCCCGGACNAAGACCNGAAACGCCCNAGCCAATACCAAACAANATACTACCGATCACTAAAGGCTGATCGATCACACCATGCGTCGGCACTTGAATCTCCGTCAAAAATNAGGGGCTNTTCACGCTTTTTCAGAATGAAAAAGCCGATCGCTGCAACCGGAATCCCGCTACCCATCACAAACATCAAGCTCGGATCCCAGGTACCTGCGATATCGAGAAAATTAAGGATCTTTGACGCATTCGTCATCCCGGCTAAGTACAAACTACCACCAAAGACCGCACCGATTAGCAAGGCAACCATCTGTGTCATAGCGCACCNTCCAATACATGACGAACAACAAAGACGGTGATCACTGCTGCCGCCATAAAACTACAGGTCGCCACGATCGAGCATTTTGAAATTCTTGAAATACCGCAAATGCCATGGCCACTGGTACACCCTGAACCAACGCGTGTGCCGTAGCCCACCAAACAGCCGCTAATTATCATCGGAATCAGACCCATGNGTTCAAATCCATGCGGCGATGGCGACACCATCGAGAGCACCACAGNCGATCCCACCAANCCGATTTAAAAGAAAGCCCGCCACGAGTCTTGGCCAAAATCAAAATTNAGCGTGCGNGCAACAATTCCCGATATCNCGAGAATCCGTCCAAAAAAATAAACACCGCTGCANCAGACANCCCGATCANTATGCCTCCTGACACAAANAGCATCGGAGTAGATTCAGTCATCATTNATTTACNTCAAGGTCACGATATTACTCATACTATCGAAACATCANAGCAAGTGGTATAACCTTATAACCAAACGTTTTACCGCAAAGGAGACCACCNTGGCACCTGATGTCCGAGCATTCTTTGATCNCGAAACCTGGACGTTGACCTATCTCGTCAAGGACCCTAATTCGTCTACTTGTGCGATTATCGATCCAGTGCTTGACTATGAGGGGGCAAGCGGCCGAACAAAAACAGATGGCGCGCAACACGTCATCTCGATGGTTAAGGACGAAAACCTAACAGTCGAATGGATCCTAGAAACCCATGTTCATGCTGACCATTTTTCAGCTGCTCCTTATTTACACAAACATCTCGGAGGTAAGATCGGTATTGGTGCCCACATCACCGATGTGCAACAAATTTTTGGCACTCTATTCAATGTCGAGCCTGAATTCTGTCGTGATGGGTCCCAGTTTGATCATTTATTCGTCGACGGCGATTCCTTCTCGATCGGCGGACTCACAGCGAAAGCAATACATACTCCAGGGCATACTCCGGCTTGTGTGACCTACCACATCGGTGATGCACTTTTTGTTGGTGATACGATGTTTATGCCGGATTCTGGAACGGCGCGTTGTGATTTTCCAGGCGGCGATGCGCGTGTTCTTTATCAGAGCATCCAAAAACTGTTGGCACTCCCACCGGAGACACGAATGTTCATGTGCCATGACTACATGCCCAATGGTCGTGAGATGCGGTACGAAACAACTGTTGGCAAGCAAAAAGCTTTCAATTTTCACGTCCATGATGGCATTTCAGAAGATGAATTTGTCGCAATGCGCAGAGCGAAAGATCAATCACTGAGTATGCCTTCACTGATCCTGCCATCGGTGCAGGTCAATATGCGAGCTGGAGAATTACCGCCTGCTGAAGAGAATGGCGTACGCTATTTGAAAATCCCGCTCGATGTCGTCTAAGGAGGCACTATGATTATTCGTCAACTGACAACTGAACTGTCTGTCGCTGACCAACTCACCGTGGATGATTTGGAAGCGGTGAAAGAAGCTGGTTTTAACGCCGTGATTTGTAACCGCCCTGATGAAGAGGGTGAACCGCATGCAGACGCCGATTCAATGGCACAGAAAGCGAACGCGCTTGGCCTCGAGTTCCGTTATCTGCCAGTCAATGGTGCAAACATGACAGACACTGATGTTGCACAACATGCTGCACTGCTGTCTGAAGTACCAAGGCCTGTTTTGACTTATTGCCGTTCCGGAGCGCGTTGTGCCAAGTTATGGGCGCTGTCTGAAGCCGGAAAACAAGATGTCAATACGCTCATCGAGACAGTGGACAAAACGGGCTTGACCGTCGTCGACATCGCTCATCGATTGTCATAGGCGATCTGTAGACCGACCGTCGGCACGACTGAAAAGATCGAGTGCAGTAAGGGAATTATGGATATGGCGCGAGACTCATGCGACCAAGTAACACGATATATCCGACCGCGCCTCGGTCTGAATTGCNCGCTTTCATTGTCAGNAACGCCAATTCAATGGACTTCAACCCTCATACTCAAAGGACGNGGATGACTCGTGACATCCGAGCGTGCTAAGACCACCNCTATTTCAGTGGGCTAAGGCCTACAATCGCTCGAAACTGAGTGACGATGNNNTTGCAGCTGTCATCGTCACCATCATGCTGATTCCTCAGTCACTCGCATACGCCATGCTTGCTGGATTACCACCAGAAGTTGGTCTGTATGCGTCAATCCTGCCTTTATTCGCTTACGCACTCCTCGGCTCAAGCATGACCCTTGCTGTTGGACCTGTCGCTNTCATTTCATTGATGACCGCGGCAGCAATTGGTCCAATCGCTACACCAGGCTCACCGGAATANCTGGGTGCAGCAATTTTGTTGAGCCTGCTATCAGGCGCGATTCTCATGGGACTCGGATTTGCTCGCGCAGGATTTCTTGNCAATCTTCTCTCGCACCCGGTGATCTCGGGCTTTATCAGTGCTTCAGCGATCTTGATCGCAGTCAGTCAATTCAAGCATATCTTGGGCATCCCAGTGTACGGTCACGATATGCCATCCATTCTGCTTAACCTNACAACANATNTGAATGAAACCAATTTACCGACGTTAATCATCGGTGTTTCCTCGATNATCTTTCTNTTTTGGGTCCGCAGTGGGCTCAAACCTCGATTGATAAAAATCGGAATGACCGCCGCCGNTGCCGGGACTGTGGCNAAAGCTGGACCGGTAATGGCCGTGATTGTTTCAACGACAATTGTCAGCTTTTTTGCGCTCCATCACGCTGGTGTCTNAATCGTTGGCGTGATNCCTGNTGGACTGCCGGTACCTTCATTGCCAGAGCTTGATTTAACCCTTACCAAAGAACTCCTTCCTGCAGCATTTCTGATTTCGATCGTTGGCTTCGTTGAGACAGTCAGCGTTGGCCATACGCTCGCTGCCCGCCGCCGCGAAAGAATCCAGCCGAANCAAGAGTTGATCGGATTGGGAGCAGCAAATATTGCCAGTGGTTTTGGNGGAGGATTCCCCGTCACTGGTGGGTTTAGCCGCTCAGTCGTGAACTTTGAGGCCGGTGCAAAAACACCATTTGCTGGTGTCATCACTGCAATCATGATTGCCATGACTGCCTTATTCTTGACTCCCCTGTTTGAATATCTTCCCAAAGCTGTGTTGGCTGCGACAGTCATTGTGGCAGTCCTGTCTCTTGTGGATTTGAAAGCGATCCATCGCGTTTGGGTCTTTTCTAAACCCGATTTTTGGGCGATGTTAACAACGATCGCCGTGGTCCTCGGGATCGGAATCGAAGCCGGAATCGTGGCCGGAATTGTCGTTTCCATTTGCTTTTTGTTAGCGAAAATTGCGCGTCCACACTTCGCTGTCATCGGTCAGATCCCTGGCACCCAGCATTTTCGAAATGTGAGCCGCCATGACGTCCTGAAAAGTGAAAAGATTCTAGCCATCCGCTTGGATGAAATGCTGTATTTTTTAAACGGCCATATCTTCGAAGATGCCATCAATGAGTTACTCAGCAAAAACGAACACCTGACCGATTTGGTGTTGCTCTGTCACGCTATCAACGAAATTGATGCGTCAGGTCTTGAAGTGCTCGAATCGATTAATGAAAGACTGCATTCTCAGAACATCAAATTTCACTTATCAGAGGTCAAAGGGCCTGTGATGGATCGCCTGAACCGAGTCGGTTTCAAAGCGCACCTGACAGGGCAGATTTTCCTCTCACATTATGAGGCGATGTGTACACTCGACCCGGCGTGCGAGACTAACGGTAACACCCAATCAGCCGGAGCGTAGCAGCTCACGAAAAGGACGCTCATCCGTGAGAACTTCTTGGGCATCCTGTCGATCCCACCCCGACGCAACTAATAAGCCTGCCCGTAAATCCCAATTCAGTTCACGCAACAACTGATATGCNCGTGACTCGTCAAACCCCTCGATTTGGCCTGCCAAGATTCGCGCCTGGCGGTCTTTCAGTTTCGCATTCGTTGCCTGCACACAGAGCATCTCATTACCAAGCACACGCCCAAGCTGGGTCATGAGCGCTGTGGAAAACGCATTCAGTAATGCTTTTTGCGCCGTACCAGCACCCAACCGAGTGGAACCTGCAAGAACTTCAGCACCGGTTTCAGTGACCAAACCATGCTCCGCGATCGCCACCAGTCGACCGGCCGGATTTGAACTGACGCCGACGGTCAAAGCACCTTGCTCTTTGGCTGCTGCAAGAACTTGACAGGTNAATGGCGTATTCCCNGANGCTGTAATACCAATGATCACATCTGANGCGGTGAGACGCNGTTGTTCGACNTGGACAACCGCATCATCGNCATCATCCTCGGCANCNTCGACCGATTCAGCAAGCGCNTTCNCCCCCCCTGCAATCAAATAAGTAAGACGATTCAGAGGCCATCCAAATGTTGGGACCAGTTCGACACCATCCTGGACACCAATCCGAATCGAACAGCCTGCACCGGCATACACTAGTCGGCCTTCACTCGCACGAAGACGGTCGGTCGCAGCCTCGACTGCAGCAGCCAATTGATCGGTGATTTTCTGGACAGCCTCAATGGCGTGAGCCTGCGACGCCAACAAACGCTCTAATTGCNGGGCAACCGGTAGTCGATCAAACTCTCGACCAGCCGGATCGACGATCTCCGTCGGTGGNAGCGTTACTTTTTCTTGGCCCACGCGTCTTTCAATGTCACAGAACGGTTATAAACGATTCGGTCATCAGAACTCTCAGAATCTTGTATAAANAAGCCAACNCGCTCGAATTGGAAATAGGCATCAGCCATCAGTGTTCCGAGTGCAGGCTCAACCAAAGCTTGGCCCTCAATCAATGATTCTGGATTCATNACTGATGCAGGATCTTCATAGTTTCCAGGATCCGGTACTGTGAACAATCGATCATACAAACGCACATCGACTTCCCTCGCGGATGCTTCATGGACCCAATGGATAGTGCCCTTGACCTTCCGGCCTGATTGATCCTGGCCTGAACGGGTTACTGGATCGTATCGCACGTGGACTTCAAATACTTGCCCTTCAGCATCAAGTACAACGTCCACGAAATCGACAATGAATCCATACTTCAAACGAACGCTACCGCCTGGAAATAATCGGAAGAACCCATCTGGTGGGTCAAGTTCAAAATCAGACCGATCGATCAAAAGCTCGCGACCAAAAAGCATGGTGCGAGATCCTAATTCAGAGTGCTTGGGGTGCCAGGGAACGTCCAGCTCCAAAGGNGCTTGATCCCAGTTCGTCACCACGACCTTCAGCGGATTTAACACAGCCATCGCTCTGTGCGCACGCCGTTCGAGGTCATCACGGATCGAACCTTCAAGAATCTGCAGTTCGATAGTGTTGGGCTTTCGAGTCACACCAATGCGTTCGCAGAANAAGCGAATTCCCTCGGGAGAGTAACCTCGACGACGCATCCCAGCGATTGTCGGCATCCGCGGATCATCCCATCCGGATACATAACCGCCCTCAACCAGAGCATTCAACTTCCGCTTACTGGTGACAGTCCCCTCAAGTTCAAGGCGACTGAATTCAGTTTGTTTCGGTCGATGAGGGACTGGCAGTTTTTTCAACAGCCACTCGTACAGTGGTCTATGATCCTCAAACTCAAGCGTGCATAACGAGTGCGTGATTCCTTCGATTGCATCACTTTGACCGTGGGCATANTCATAGGTGGGATAAATACACCACTGATCACCAGCCCGTGGATGCGATAGATGCCGAATGCGATATAACGCCGGATCACGAAGATTCAAATTCGGGGCCGACATCGAAATCTTCGCTCGAAGAACAGCCGCCCCTTCAGGTAACTCGCCATCACGCATTTTAAGAAATAGCGCTTCGTTTTCTTCGGGCGAGCGATCACGATGAGGGCTATCGATTCCAGGCTCCGTCAATGTTCCCCGGTTGGCTCGCATTGCTTCCGCTGACTGCTCATCGACGTAGGCATCTCCATTTCGGATTAAATGCAATGCCCAATCAAACAGCTGCTGAAAATAGTCGGCTGTATGACAGAGTGCTGACCACTCAAACCCAAGCCAACGCAAATCTGCTTCAATTGCATCAATATATTCCTGAGATTCTTTCTCGGGGTTGGTGTCATCAAACCGCAGATAACAACGCCCACCAAACTCCTCAGCCAATCCAAAATTGAGGCAGATACTCTTCGCATGACCAACATGCAAATACCCATTGGGCTCCGGTGGAAAACGCGTGACGACTTCCGTTAGTTGACCTTGTTTAATTTGGTCGGCGATCTTTGTCCGAATAAAATTCGTTGGCTTTTCGCTCACGGTTACACCATTAACAAAGTCGCAAGTTGTCTGCGGCCTGTTCGGGCGCGCGGATCGTCATTACCCAACCGATCAAAAATTTGAATCAATAACAAACGCGCGGCATCGTCGTTATATTGGCGATCCGTCCGAATGATGGTTAATAAATGCGTTATCGCTGACTCTACGTCATCGGAGACCATTAAGTGTACAGCTAAGAAATAACGGGCCTCACTGTCCTCGTCACTCGCCGCGATGCGAGATTCACAAGTTGCGCGATCAGGAGCGCCGGCTAATAGATCCTGAAATGCCTTACCCGCAGCAATTGACTTCGCTCTCGGATCCATCCGATGCGTATCTGGGAGACGCTCAACGATTGCTTCAGCACTATCTAGATCGCCTTTTTTAAGTAGTGCCTGTGCCATATCAAGATACACATCATAGTTTTCTGGATCATCGGCGGTAATCAGCTGGTACAAGGCAATCGCTTCATCATATTGANCCAATGCGACAAGCTCAGCGGCACGTTCGAGCGGAGATGCTTCGACTCGCTCAACATGCTTGTCNAAAATGGCACGAATTTCCCCTTCTGGCAGCGCTCCCATAAAATGATCAGCTGGCTGGCCGTTNTTAAAAAGAACGACAGTCGGTAACGAACGCACACCCATTCCTGCCACAAGCATTTGCTCGGCATCCGCATCGACTTTTGCTAAGATGAAGGCACCGGCGTATTCATCAGCTAGTCGTTCAAGCATTGGACCCAGCGTTTTACACGGGCCACACCACTCCGCGTAAAAATCGACGAGAACAGGGGTTTCCTGTGATTTTTGGAGAACATCTGTCTCAAAAGTTTCAGATGTGACTTGGATTGAATAAGNGTCGGACATAACAACCTNTCAGTTTCGTAAATTTGCGACGGAGTATACCCTGTCGTGACCTTTTGAAGTGAGACCGCACATGCAATTGAGTGAAAGACAGCAAGAAATCATTGACGAGTTTCAGTTTTTTGATTCATGGATGGACAAATATCAATATTTGATTGATCTCGGCAAAGATCTTGAACCGCTCGAAGAATCAGAAAAAAACCAAACCAANTTAGTCCGGGGCTGCCAATCGCAGGTTTGGATGGTTGTCGACGGTGAGGCATCCCAGGTGTCCGTTCGTGCGAATTCAGATGCTGCGATNGTCTCNGGTTTGATTGCGCTGGTCGTCCGTCTGTATTCCAATGCATCCGCGGAAGACATCATCAAAACAGAGCCTGAATTCGTCGAAGCGATTGGTTTGTCTCAGCATTTATCGCCAACACGGGCCAATGGGCTTGCCTCGATGCTGCAACGGCTGAAAGCAGAAGCGGCACAATTGGTNGCGAAATCCACATAAACGNTTGATATAGGACCTAATCAGTCCTATATAATGCGNANCNGGANTNAATTTGTAGTGCGCCGATGGTACGACTGTCAAAACTAACTGACTATGCCTCAGTGATTTTAGCTCAGATGGCGAGGCATCCTAGCGTTCTATGGTCAGCAGGGCAGTTGTCTGACGAGTCATCCGTCCCGAAACCAACATGCATTAAGTTGCTCAAACTCTTGGTTAAAGGCGGTGTGCTGACATCAACGCAAGGTGCTCGAGGCGGATACAGCTTAGCGAGAGCACCATCGCAAATCCCGGTCAAAGTCATTATTGAGGCCATCGAGGGACCGACGGCGATAACTGAGTGCGGAACAGATGAAACGCTGTGCCGGCTCACCGACCACTGTTCAGTGATGTCACGGTGGCGGGAATTAGGTGATCAGGTGGATCACATTCTGACAAAAACAACGTTAGAAGACCTGATCAGCCCACACACGCTCTATGCGCGATCCGATCGCCGCATCGAGACTTTGGAGGTGTACTGATGAGTCAACAAGAGATCGATCAACTAGTCGACCAGGACTATAAATATGGGTTCGTCACTGACATTGAATCCGACACACTACCGCCGGGTTTGAATGAGGATGTCATTCGTGAAATCTCGACCCGCAAAGGTGAACCTGAGTGGTTGTTGGAATGGCGGCTGGAGGCTTATGCCAAATGGCTTGAGATGACACCACCTGAGTGGGCGCACCTTGACTATCCACCGATTGATTTCCAAGCAATCAGCTATTTCTCTGCGCCGAAAAAGCAAGGCGATGGACCGAAAAGTCTAGACGAAGTCGACCCTGCATTGATCGAAACATACAATAAACTCGGGATACCGCTTGAAGAACAAAAGATGCTCGCAGGCGTCGCTGTCGACGCGGTTTTCGATTCGGTCAGCGTGGTAACAACCTTTAAAGAAAAGCTGCATGAAGCGGGNGTTGTGTTTTGCCCGTTATCAGAAGCCGTTCATTCCCACCCTGAGCTTGTGAAAAAGTTCCTCGGCTCGGTCGTTCCCCAAAACGACAACTACTACGGTGCTCTCAACTCGGCAGTATTCTCCGATGGTTCGTTCGTTTACATCCCGAAGGGTGTTCGGTGTCCGATGGAGCTCTCGACCTACTTCCGAATTAATCAGCAAAACACAGGGCAGTTTGAACGCACACTGATTGTCGCTGAGGAAGGTTCATATGTGTCATACCTTGAAGGATGCACAGCACCGCAACGTGACGAGAATCAATTACACGCAGCGGTCGTTGAACTGGTTGCTGAAACCGATGCCGAGATCAAATACTCAACTGTACAGAATTGGTTTGCTGGCGACGATGAAGGCAAAGGTGGAATCTATAACTTTGTCACCAAGCGCGGTGAATGCCGTGGTGATCGAGCCAAGATCAGTTGGACACAATTGGAAACAGGCTCCGCCATTACCTGGAAATATCCAAGTTGCGTCTTAAAGGGTGCAGATTCCGTTGGCGAGTTTTACTCAGTAGCAGTTGCTGGGAAAAAGCAACAAGCAGATACCGGGACAAAAATGGTCCATATTGGCCCACGCACGCGGTCAACAATTATTTCAAAAGGTATTTCGACTGCCCGCGGTCAAAATGCCTATCGAGGACTGGTGAAAGTCCTTCCCGGTGCTGTTGACGCACGGAATTTTACACAGTGCGATTCGCTGTTAATCGGCGATCAGTGTGGTGCGCACACCTTCCCCTATGTTGAGGCTCAAGAACCCAGCGCTCAACTTGAACACGAAGCTACGACGTCAAAAGTCAGTGATGACCAATTGTTCTACCTGAGGACTCGCGGCATGAGTGAAGAAGACGCACTGAACATGGTCGTCAATGGTTTCTGTAAAGAAGTCTTCCAAAAACTTCCGATGGAGTTCGCTGTCGAGGCCGAAGCACTCCTTGGTATCACACTTGAAGGAGCAGTCGGCTAATGCTGTCTATTCGAAATCTACACGCACGGGTTGGTGATAAACCCATCCTCAAAGGCATCAATCTTGCGATCGGTACTGGTGAAATACACGCTATCATGGGACCAAACGGCTCCGGTAAGAGCACGTTATCGTCGGTACTTGCCGGCCGTGATGACTACGAAGTGACCGACGGAGAAGTGATCTACATGGGTCAAAACCTGCTCGATTTAGAGCCCGAAGAGCGTGCTTGGGCCGGTGTGTTTCTCTCTTTCCAGTATCCTGTTGAGATTCCAGGTGTCAAAAATATCTACTTGTTGAAAGCAGCGGTGAACGCCATCCGCGAACATCGCGGACTGTCTGAGTTAAAGGCCGGTGAGTTTTTGAAACTCGTCCGTGAAAAACTCAAAGTCATGCAAATGGATGAAGCCTTCTTGCATCGCAACGTCAACGAAGGCTTCTCAGGTGGCGAAAAGAAACGAAACGAAATTCTGCAGATGCAACTGCTTGAGCCAACGCTCGCGCTGCTCGATGAGACAGACTCTGGCCTCGATGTTGATGCGCTCCGTGTTGTTGGCGAGGGAATCAACCGCATGCGCTCGCCAGAACGCAGCGTCTTACTTATCACGCACTACCAACGCCTACTCGACATTGTGAAGCCCGACTTTGTGCACGTACTGGCACATGGTGAAATTAAATTGTCTGGTGACCATACGCTGGCTGAAAAGCTCGAGCGCGAAGGCTACGAAGGGATCGAAGCAGCATGAGCGGATTCAGTGAGTGGTTAGCCGACGTCAAGGACGTCCGTGCGCCAGAAGCGCTAGCGGTTGGCTTACCCACAAAACGTGTCGAGTCGTGGAAATATGTTCCCACCCGGGGCCTTGCACGCACGACATGGCAACCGGCAAGCCCGCAGACCACAGAGCAATTTGCATTAACGGGCGGTCAGTTTACCAATGTCCCCACGGTCGACGGATGTGCAGTATCTGAGAATACGCTAACCGCATCTGAGCAGAAACGCCTTGACAGAATGAGTCAGGCTCATGGATTTAGCCTCACCCAGGCTGCGCTTGAAAACACTCGGTTGGTGCTTACGATTCAACCGACTGCATCGGTGGTTTTAAATCTGCATCACCTTGCCAATCAGGCGAGCTCAGCAGGTTTTGCAACACTCTTGTTACGCGTTGAGGCCGGCGGACAACTGACCCTGGTCGAACAATTTGAATCAACCGATATTGCGTCAGCAAATCTCAGCTCACTGCGTTGCCTGGTAACGTTATCACATGATTCATCGGTCACACATGTGCGCTTTCAAGCAGCCAACGCGACTGCTCACGTGTTCTCCAATCTCGATGTTGAATGCGGCGAAAATGCGACCTACCGACTACAAACCATTGAGTTCGGATCGAAGTTAGCTCGGAACGATATTTACGTTGCATTAGTGGGGCGCGAGGCATCGGCTTCGGTGAACGGACTGGCCATCACAAGTGGTACGCAATACCACGACACACATCTGGCGATTGACCATGTGGTCGGCGAGACCAACAGTGAAATGACTTTCCGAAATATGGTCGATGGGAAAGGCGAGGCAACGTTTAATGGTCGCGTCCTGATTTGCAAAGATTCACAACGATCAGCGACTGAGCAGTCCATCGCAAATCTTTTATTGTCAGAGTCTGCTCGCGTGAATCCAAAACCGGAACTCGAAATCTATGCCGACGATGTGACTGCTTCGCATGGGTGTACTGTTGGCAGTCTGAATAAGACGGAGCTGTTCTACCTGAAAAGTCGTGGACTGTCAGAAGCCGACGCCCGCGCCTTCCTGCAATACGCTTTTGCAGAAAAAATCGTTGAGGAAATTGAGCATCCCGACATCCGAGCATTGGTCGAGACGCAACTCTTGGGTGAATTGAAGCATGGCGAACTGATCGCCGAGCTCAAGGAATCTGTCGATGTTTGATCTCGCACGGGTTCGCGATAATTTCCCGATTTTATCGCGTGAAGTTAACGGACAACCGTTGGTTTACTTTGACAACGCCGCAACGTCGCAAAAGCCAACAACAGTCATCGAGTCGATCAGTGACTACTACGATCGCTACAACTCCAACGTCCATCGTGGAGTTCATACCTTAAGCGGTGAGGCAACCGACGCGTATGAGGGCGCGCGCGCCCGAATCGGGCAATGGTTTGGAGTTGAAGATACGGGAGAAGTGATCCTCCTACGAGGAGCGACCGAAGCTCTGAATCTCGTCGCCAATACGCTCTCAACCCGGCTCGAATCGGGTGATGTGGTATTAGTTGGCGAAACTGAACATCACGCGAATATCGTCCCTTGGCAGCAACTGGAATCTCGAATTGGCATTCAGGTCATTCCAATTCCGATCGATGCCTCAGGAACTTTGTGTTTAGAGTCAGCGAAGAAGCTGTGTAAGGAACACACAGTGGCCGTTATCGCGATAGGGCATGTCTCAAATGCCATCGGAGCCATCAATGATGTCACAGGATTCATTCAACTGGCCATAGACAATAATGCGTTTTCAGTGATTGACGGAGCGCAGGCTGCGCCACATATGCGAGTTAATGTGAAAGAGCTTCACGCGGATTTCTACGCAGTGAGTGCACACAAATGCTGTGGTCCAACTGGGATCGGTGTGCTGATTGGCCAACGTGAATTACTGGAATCTCTCCCGCCTTGGCAAGGGGGTGGCGATATGATTGATCGTGTGAGCTTCAGTGGAACAACGTACAATGAGTTGCCCTGGAAATTCGAGGCAGGCACGCCGAATATCGCCGATACCATCGGGTTTGCAAGAGCTCTCGATTACCTTGAATCGATCGACTTTGACGCTGCCATCGCCCATGAACACCAAGTCCATCAACATCTCACTGAGGCCATGCTGAGTCGTAACAAAGTCGACGTATTAGGTNATCCTAAACACTGGACAAGTGTGTGTTCATTCAATGTCAAAGGTGCGCACCCCACTGATGTCGGAACGCTTCTNGATCAACTTGGTTTCGCCGTACGAACAGGCCATCACTGTGCGATGCCGACGATGGAGCATTTTGGACTACCAGGAACTGCTCGCGCCTCTGTGGCGTTTTACAACTCAGTTGATGAAGTGGATCGATTCCTTGAGGCACTCGATCGCGTAATCGGTATGCTGACGGACTGATGATCCCCTTTGCGACCCTCGACAAAGGCTCTGAACTGACCGTCCTTGAGAATGTGACTGGGAAACAAGTCCCTCAGGGGATCCCCTTGACCATCGGTGTTGGCGAGACAGTCACGGTCNCTCAGGCGCTTGGAGACACCTTGACGCTCGACATTGGCAGCCGTTTGGTCCGGATTGAAACTGACGATCTCGCGAGGCTTGGTGTTGAGGCCCCTAAGCAGCACGGCACACTGGATACACTGTCACTCGAAGATCAAGTGTGGGATGTACTCAAACAGAGCTATGATCCGGAAATTCCGGTGAATATCGTTGAGTTGGGTTTAATTTACGCTTTGAGAATCTCAACACTGATCGATGGGCGAACGCATGTCAGAGTGGACATGACGTTGACAGCCCCCGGTTGTGGTATGGGACCCATCATGGCCCGAGATATCAAAGAAAAGATCGAGGCACTGCCTGGAGTTGATCAAGCAGACATACAAATGGTCTTTGATCCGCCTTGGGATGCGAGCAGAATGACCGAAGAAGCACGCCTAGAGGCTGGTTTATTTTAGGAGGTGTTGTGAGCAATTGGATTGAAATCTCAACGATCGATGCACTCGCCGATGGCGCCTATGAGCGCTTCGAGTTTGATGACATGGATGTGTTGGTTTTTCGTGAAGGTGATGCGGTGTATGCGATCGAAGATTTGTGCACCCACGATGGTGCTGAACTCTGTGGTGGTCTCTATATCAATGGCGAAATTGAATGTCCGCGACACGGCGCGCGATTTTGTGTCAAAACAGGCCAGGCGCTGTCTGCCCCCGCCTATGGACAGGTATCGACTTTCCCTATCCGAATTAACGATAACGGATTGATCGAAATGCAACTCGAAGATGCCTAACGCATTAGCCTTTACTTGTGTTTGGACTGATTTCAGCAGCGTCAGCCTCTGTCTTTGAAGCCATCGACTATTCTCTCGGCGCCATGATCGGACCCATTGTTGCGGTTGGACGCCTGGCACACGTCACAGGAATTAATCAAAAGCCCAGTGTTGACGCCCATCATTTTGCAATCTTACTGATCGGCATCGCACTCGGTAGTCAAGTGACCCCAGATATCGTTGACCGCATTCAACTGTGGCCTGTCAGTCTACTTATCATGATCATCTGTATAGTGCTCATCTTATGGCTGATCGGCAAACTCAATCAGCAACAACCGAGTCTTGATCGGATCAGTGCCCATATGGCTGCAGCACCCGGTAATTTGTCGTCAGCACTTACGGTCACTGAACACTATGGCGGTGCAGTATCGCAAGTCGCAATCTACCAAAGTCTGCGCCTCGCATTACTCACATTAATCGTTTCTGTTCTGTTTGTCGTACCAGAGCAATTTGAAACAGTATTTGTTTTCACGCGGTCGGACTTTGTGTCATGGATCATTGTTCTTCCGTTCGCTTGGACTGCCACGGGTGTGCTCCGTTATTTGAAAATCACCACACCTGGTTTGATCATCGGTATTTTTAGCGGTGCCTTCCTCAGACTTTCAGTGCTCATTCAACTCAATACCCCTCCTGCATTTATCGGTCTTGCGATGTTGCTATTTGGTTGGCGTATTGGAATCGATATCATTGGACAGGGGCTCGGCGTACTACTCAGAACGTTTCCACCAGCTGCACTCCGACTTTAGTGGTGGTCGGATTGGCAATGGCTGGCAATTTCGCCGTAAAACAACTACTCGGATTTCCATTTGTCGATGCTGCACTCGCATTCATGCCCGGTGGCTTCCAAGTCATGCCCGTTGTTGCATTAGAAGCGGGTGCTGATGGACTCTACTTCACAACACATCACCTGATTCGTGTGCTCGCGATGGGTGTTTGTATTCCATTGTTTGTAAGTTATTGGAGCCGCTCTTGAGTTATCTTGACCATTTTGACCGTGCGCACAATGCGGATTTGCAATCTTGGATACCCTGGTTTCAAGGGGATGCACTACTTGGTTATGTGCAAGAAAGGTTCAAAGAACGCGGGTTAAGTTTTGGTCTGTGGCAGGAATCAGAACTGGGTCTTGTGATTCCGAGCTTATCTGAGGGTGACCTCAACCAAACCTTCGCGCGATTTGCAAAAGAGATTTACGAAGATGGGCTTCTCCACAGTTGGGTTGGCGAACCCTTTCCGGTTAAAGCATCAGTCAATGATCCAACCCGCTTTGTGATGGAGCGCACATTGACTGCACCGCTCGGCTGTCTCACCTTCGGCGTGCATCTCAATGGTTTTGTAAGAACCCAAGCGGGCATCGAGTTGTGGGTGGCCAAGCGATCACANAGCAAACCAACATTTCCAGGCAAACTCGATAATATGGTTGCTGGTGGCCAACCGGCCGGTCTCGGTCTATTCGAAAATTTAATCAAAGAATGTGCTGAAGAAGCTGGCATTTCCAAAGCGCAAGCCAGTCAATCCATNGCAACCGGGACCGTCAGCTATCGATACACNGATGGACGCGGATTAAAACGCGANATNTTGTANTGTTATGATCTCGAACTTCCGGATAGTTTCGTACCCAAGTGCCAGGATGGTGAAGTGGAATCCTTTGAACGACTACCAATTCAAGAGGTACTGACAATCATCGAAACAACGGATGCTTTTAAATACAACTGTAATCTGGTGATTATTGATTTCGCGATTCGCCACGGCATTTTGACCGGAGACGATACGCCAGAGTATGCGTCACTTTGTGAACGAAGGAACCAGCTCAAAAGCTAGCCAAGACCGGCAAGTAATCGCAAATCCATTGATGTACGCAGGGATGGATCCTCAGTTCGACATGGCTCGTGACCAATCACCTCGTCATACGCACATTGATGCACAATGACAGCGTCAGTTCCCCCCACATCAGCCAATGCCATACCAGCCTGTGTTGATGACTTAAACACCTGATTGTCACCATCGGCTTTTTTCAGCATGGTTTCACCAACCTCTGTCACGATCTTCACCAGATAGATAATTCCCTCAAATGCATGGATCTCAAGAGTCGGTGACTGACCTTTTGCGAACATTATTTTCAGATCTGCCAAAGTCATGCCGATTGCAGCCTGAAGCCTCGATCGCGAAGTTCGTTCAACGATTGACGCAAGCCATTTAAGGACGACGGTGACTGAATGCCCAGTCGGCCAATCAACTCTTGATGATGGGCCGCAGCGGAACCACCAACAAACAGTGGAATTTTCTGGTCAAGTTGCGATCGCAATCGAGTCAATTCAGTCGGAATCCGCGGATCGTCGGCTGGATAAGTCATAGACAAACTCACCGCACGTGCTCCAGATTGCATTGCGCATGCTGCGATTTCATCCGCCGGCGTATTCGGCCCGAGGTAAACGGGCAACCAGCCATCAACTGAGACAAGCGCGGCAATCATCAGTGCTCCGAGCTCATGAAGCTGTCCGGTTGGTGTAGTGATAACGATCTTCGGTTCNCTACCGGTNAAGGTTTCGCGAAATCGAAGGGCCCCAANAAACGTCCTCAAGTGCGCAGTTGCCATATGCTCGTGTGCAATCCGAAGCTTTCCGAGGCGCGTGGATTCACCAATTTCGCGTAGCAGTGGTCCGATCACTGTCTCGAGGTATGCGGGCAGCGCTTGCTTCACAAGGCCCTCTTGTAGCAACTGATCAAAGCGGTGCTGATCCATGGTTTGGATTGCGAACAACATGGCGTCGACAGCGTCTTGTGTATCTGTGGACTCCAGCGGATTAGACCAGCTTGGCCGATAGACCTCTGCTGGATTGTCTTGTGCTGCATCAAAACGGCTATCTTCGGAGACCACGTCGCGAAGGGCTTCGAGCGACATTGGGGCCACATCGACCAAGCGGCGCCCGTTTTGTTTCGCGATCCGGATCAGTCGAAGCCGTTCAATATCATAATCGCTGTAGAGTCTGCGCTTGGTATCACTACGCGCAGGCTCAACAACGTGGTAACGTTTCTCCCAGGCGCGAATCAAGTCGACCGTCAGACCAGTTCGATTGGCGACCAGTCGGATTGGATGTCGGGGAGTTGTATCGATACTTGAAATCGTTTCTAAAGTAGCCATACCTTCTAGTGTGGCAATGTTGTCCCACTTTTGTCCAGACAAATATAGAACATGAGAATACTCATCATCGCCCTCGTCGTCCTTGCGTTGTTTTATCTGCTCACTCGCGGATCAACCAAAGGCTGGATTGCAGAAAACAAATTCAAGGTCATCGGCGGCGCTGTTGCAATCGGCATCTTATTATTGGTTGTCACTGGCAAACTACCTGCTTTGGCGGCCCTCGCGGCACCAATTGCAGCATTTGGCAGACGCTTATGGAGTCTTCGCGGGCTCTTATCGATGTTCCCGCAACTCCGCCAAATCCTGGGGCTCGGTGCAGCCGCAGGGGCTGGTGCGGCGCATGCGAACCAGCAGAGATCAGCACGCGACGAACCAATGACCGTCAAGCGCGCCGCTGAAATTCTTGGCGTCGATGAGAACGCAACTCCTGCTGAGATCAGAGTAGCTCACAGAAAGCTCATGGGTAAAATGCATCCAGACAAAGACGGGACCGATTATCTTGCCGCGTTGATCAACGAGGCTCGGGATTTCCTAATCGCTCGCCATCAAGACACTTGAGGACAGCCTTCCCAAGGCCAAGACCCGCAGCATCGTCGGCGTCGTAAATAAGATTTGCACCAGCATCCTCAACCCGAGCAACGGAATGGCGAGAGCGTGTACTGACCGCGATCACGCCCTCAAAACTCCGTTCCCTCAAACGATTCGTTGCCCAACACTGTGATTCTGGTTCAGGCATCGTCAATACCACTGCCTGAAGTCGACCAAAACGCAAGTTATTCCANAAACCAGGGTCCTCAGCATCAGCAAATACAACTCGACGACCAGCCTCACGATGTGATTCCAGTTTCCCGGGNTCAGCGTCAATACCGACCACTTTTTCACCATCATCCGTTAAGCTNTCGAAAACAGCCGTTCCGATTCGACCCATCCCGATGACAAGCACGTGCGCCCCACCCAACGTCAAGGGTTGCTCATCTGGATGCCGGTCCGTTCGCTCAAAACGCATGAGTGGCCCCTCAAATCGCTCGTATAATTCATGCGCAAACCGATTCAACGGCGCAGAGATCACAAAACTCAGGGTCACAGCAACGGCAATCACAGGAAGTACCGATGTTGGAATCAAGCCAGCATCCGCCCAAGCTGCCGCTACGATGAGGGCAAATTCGGAGTACGAAAACAACGTAATCGACATTAAAAATGCGGTGTAAGAGCGAAGCCGAATGACTAACAAAAGCCCAAACAACACCATCAGTTTGATCGGCAACANAAGTAGCAGTGGTATTGCGTCCATCAGAACCTGGAGATCGAGCGGGACTTGCATCCCAANACGCAAGAAAAACGCAATCAGCAGTAACTCGCGGATTCCCCANAGATAATTGGCAAGGCTTTTCGCCACCGGATGGTTCGCAAACACCATACCCATGACCAACGCACCAAGTTCACCACTGANCCCAACGGCTTTGAATAATTGAGCACCTAGAACCAATGCAATCAGAACGCCAACCAATAACTGCANTTCTGGTTCCGGAGACAGTTTTTCAAGACTTTTTCTCAACATCGGAGCAACCAGTGGTATTGCAAGCAATCCAAGCGCATAGGGTGANGGCGCCGAATCACCACTAATCGCCAACAAAGTCACTGCAACAAGGTCCTGAAGAACCAGAATACTAATCGACAAGCGGCCGTGAAACGCACGGATTTCTCGACGCGCTTCGAGTCCCTTTGCAGCGACGACCGTACTCGAAAAACCGAGGGTCAGCGCCAACGCAATCTTCATCTCGATCGACAAATCCTGCGTAAGAGCCAGCACCAAAATCAGGGCAGACAACATCAGATGCAGGAGGGTTCCAAATGCAACGTCGAATCGAAAGATCGACTTGGGNTNCATTTTTAAGCCAACCGCGAACAGAAGGAGCTCGACACCGATTTCTGATGGCACATCGAGCCAATGGTTAATATCCCCAAGATCATTTGCGGNAAAAAGAGCACCGACCGTTAGATANCCGACCAGAGGAGGTANTGCGAGCCAACGAGCAATTTGCCCCGCTCCCCAAGCGCCGGCAATCCAAATCAATACTGTCGACATCATAAGNGTGCCGTTACCCTCCATGGCATTTTGTGCCCTACTCCCGGCACTTCCCTCACAAGTTTCGGAACGAGATATCCCGGAAGTGCATCCAATAACGCCTCATAGAGAGTGGCCACTTCTTCGTCGGTCACATCAAAGTGATGCACACCAGCAACTCGATCCAATACGTTGAGATAATACGGATCGATCCCTGCCTCGAACAATCGTTCACTTAGAGTAATGAGACTTTTTGCCGAGTCATTGACGCCACGCAAAATCACAGCTTGATTGAGTACTGAACGGCAGACTGCTCTTAACCGACCGACGGCACACTTCACAGACTCGTCAACTTCATTGGCATGATTAATATGCAAAACCGTGACAATAGGCAGTCGTATGGATGCAATCGTTTCACAAAGGGCATCGGTGATCCGAGCCGGAATCACCACCGGTAACCGACTGTGGATGCGCAAGCGCGCGATCGTGGGTATCGATTCAAGTCGTGATAATAGATCCCGAATCGAGGAGTCATCGGCCATCAAAGGATCACCGCCTGACAGGATTACTTCGTTCACCTCCGGGTGTTCGATCAAATAGTCGACTAGCAAATCAACATCTCGTGAAGTCAGTGTCTGTTCTTGATACGGAAAATGACGCCGAAAACAGTAACGGCAATTGATGGCACAACCACCACGATAAATCAGGAGAACTCGCGATCGATATTTGTGGAGGACACCAGGTAACACACTGTCGAATTCATCCAAAGGATCAGCCACAAAGCCCAGAGTCGGGGTGCGTTCTTTACTAACGGAAAGCACCTGTCGTAACAATGGGTCATGCGGATCGCCAGGGACCATTCGCTTGATAAAAGTTTCAGGGACCCGAACTGAAAAGGCCGGCGTGTGATCAACACCCAGTACTTGGGTAGCATCCAATCCGAGACGTGTGAGTAGCACTTCGGAGCTTGTCACACCGTTGGCTAACTCAAGTTGCCACGAATTCACAATCGCTGTTCCAATACTCGCTCAACAGTATCGACGATCGCTTGGGTTTGGGAATCAATTTCAAGATTCAACGAATCACCGACTGTGACTCGACCAAAAGTCGTTAATTCACGAGTTTCGGGAATCAAATGAATACTCAACTGCCCGTCTTGCTCGGTATCACCGACGGTTAAAGAGCATCCATTTAGTGCCACATAGCCCTTTGGCAGCAAGTACTTTTTCAGCGCTTCCGGAACAGCCCACCATACCGCCAGATTTGCGTCAGTTTCTACCACTTCGGTCACTTGAGCTCGCCCATGAATATGCCCGGACAACACATGACCACCAATTTCATCACCAAAACAAGCCGCACGCTCCACATTAACAACATGACCGACCTTCAAATCACCGAGATTTGTCAGTCGCAATGTTTCATCAATCACATCAAATTCGACACCNNGCTGATCCCAACCGACGACNGTCAAACANACGCCNTTGATTGCAACAGATGCNCCCGTTTCCANCCCCTGGTCGCGNCCGGTTGGNAGTCGAACCTGGAGACGACGAATTCCNCCNTGATCCTGAATCTGAGTNACCTCNCCCAAGCCCTGAACAATCCCTGTGAACATTAACCAGCTAACTCCTGAATCAACGATCGAATCGTTNGATGACGATCCGCTGTTCGTAATGCAAAACTTCGGCCCAATTGCANCANTGGCTGATCAGAGCGAAATACGTTGGAAAAAAGGCCCATCACCATAGCAACAGTCCNTTGCTCAAAACGCCGTTCACGCGNNACAGTTCGTGCAATGCGATCACCACGGGCTNNAGGAGCNCTTACCANCGTCTGTTGTAACGCAATCACNTCTGCAAATCCAAGGTTCGCTCCAAGACCTGCTAACGGNAAAATGCCGTGTGCAGTATCGCCGATGGCTAACAAACATCCGAGAGAATCCTGCTTCAATGATTGCTGAGACAGCGGGATCCAAATCGGTTCANCGACGAAACTCAANGCACCTCGTACCGACTCACTGGTCTGAGTGATCGTTANAGACAATGTNTCNATTGAANACTCTTTGAGNTCAGACGCAGTGTCGAGATCCAACGACCAAACNANGCTNACACGATGCTCACCGTCCCGATCAGGTAATGGCAGCAGTGCTAGCGGGCCACATTCAGTGAAAATTTGAAACGCCTNTTCATGNTGCGGNTGCTCGCTTCTCAATGTCCCAACGACTGCCATCTGTCGATAACCANCGTCNACAATTTCAAAACCAGANGCAAGTGCCGTGTGTGCTTGNCGTCCCTCGGCAAAGATCACTAAATCAGCATCAAGCTCATTCTTGGGGAGCGTCAACACGCCTCGTTGCGAAACGGACTCAACCCGCTCTAAAACACAATCGATACCTGATCCAACAACTCGTGACAGTAATTGATTCCGAATCCAATCCGCCTCAACCAAATGACCAAGGGTAGCTTCGTTAAAGGTGACTCGCGCATCACTCCGTGCATCAATCACATGCATCGATTGATAGGCACAGAGTCTTTCATTGGGCGCCCACGCACCAAGCTCTGTGAGCAACTGAGTTGATCGCGACCCAAGCGCCCAAACACGTGGATCGGCTTCCAACGACAAAGCCTTCTGCTCGAATCCTTGTAGATCAAAGAGGGTGACTGAATGTCCTGCTTTCTGACACACCAAAGCTGCCGCTAAACCAATCGAACCTGCACCGATCACCGCGGTTTTCAAGATACAATCCCCATACCGGCCTCGGCAATTTTGGTCTTCAGCCACGGACTTTGATCAGCAGCCACCATACCGAGACTGGTCAAAATTTTTCGCGGTAATAGATCACGATCAAATAATGCCTCGAGACTCGAGGAGGCCAGTCGTGTTTTGTCCCGATTCGGTTTCCAATTCGCAAATGCCCTTCGAATCGCAGTGTCAGGATCTGACTGCTTGAGTTCAGCGGTGATTTGCATCACGCCACGAAGAGCGAGATTCAAGCCCTGGCCTGCAACCGGATGAATCGTCTGCGCACCATTACCTATCAATACAATGCCTGGACGATAGGGCTGATCAATCCATCGTTCGATCAATGGAATTACCAGAGGATCTGTCGCGAGTTCAATTGACCCAAGCTCGTCAGGCATCGCGTCCCTTAGCGCCTCAATCAGCGCAGCAGACGATTGCTGGAATTGCTCAGCGTGAGCTGGACTGAGAGACCAGACAAATCCATAGACATCTGGCTCGATGGGTAACAATGCCAAAGGTCCCGTACCGACGAAGCGTTCATAGGCACGCCCTTTCTTTGGCGCGCTGACACGAATACGGCCTAAAATTGCAGAACGACCAAAGGGTCTGTAATGCGCGGTCAACCCTAACGTCTCGGTGAGATGACTACGGCCACCATCAGCCAGAATCACAAGATCCGGAGTGACTTCTTCGCCGGTCGCCAGCTGAATACGAGGATTCGCTCGCGCACTTCGCGCATGGATAGTCTCAACGGCGATCGGTTCAACGTTGTCTGATACATGCCGTGCCACAGCGCTTTCAAGGGCTTGTGAACAGATGACTCGACCGAATCGCGGATATCCGCACTCAACTGCTTGCAATAAGACGGAGCCTGGTAATCCTTTCTCGTTCACAAGGATTTCGGTGAGGTCTTCGCCTGCCTCAAGGTCTACGCCCGTGCGCTCGAGTAAAAGGAGCGTGGACTCAGCGAGGGCAAGCGACATCGTCGGCTTGTTGATTGAGGGGTCAAACAAGCGAACTTGATGTCCATCATCGAGCAACGCGCGTGCCGTGATCATCCCTATCGGTCCGCCACCGATAACACTCACCTCCACGATTAGCCTCGCATTAAGGTTTCGATGTCAGACCGCACTTTTGGCACCATTGATGTCAAAATATCGGGGCCTTGGTTGGTAATCAGGACATCATCTTCAATGCGGATGCCAATACCGCGATATCTTTCAGGGGCAGCGGATCGTTGATCGATGTATAGGCCTGGCTCACATGTAATCACCATGCCTTTAGACAGCTCAATAGGCTGGCCGTCATCCTCATAAGCGCCAACATCATGCACATCGAGGCCCAGAAAATGTCCTGTTCCGTGCATGTAGTATGGAAGATATCGCTTCTCTTCAAGAGCGGATTCAAGAGAACCCTCAATTATGCTTAGGTCGATCAAACCTTCAGTGAGTCTGCAGAGGGCAGCCTCGTGAAATTGTTTGATCGAATTCCCGACAACCATGGCCTGAATCGCCTCAGCCTGTGCGCTCAATACCACGTCGTACAACTCGGCTTGTGCGCTTGAAAACGACCCGTTAATCGGAAAAGTACGAGTAATGTCACCCGCATATCCATGGACTTCGCAACCGGCATCAATAAGCACGAGGTCACCATCCTGCAATCGATCGGCGCGATCGATGTAGTGCAAAATACATGCATTGTCACCACCGCCAACGATGGTCTGATAAGCGACTGCAGGGGAGCCCTCCATGCGGAAACAATGCTCAACGATAGACGCCAATTGATCTTCAGTCATACCCGGCTGGCATGCCTGCATTGCTGCGACATGACCTAATGCAGAAATCCGTCCCGCCTCACGCATTGCAGTGATTTCTTCATCAGACTTGATGAGACGCGCCTGATGCAAATGACGAGATAAATCGGCGCGATGCGATAACAAGTCTTGGCGTCTCGACTTGATACTCTTCGATTTGACCGCTTGGTCCACGATCGCTGACGATTGCATGCACTGAAATGGATACTCAAGCCAGACAACATCCATTAACAGACGCCCGAGTTCCGCATCGAGCGCATCAATTGGAAATCCCTCATCAATGCCTAACTGAGTCTGCACGTTCTCAGGCCCCAGTCGCCGGCCGGTCCAAACCTCCTGATCGGGGTTTTTGGGCCGCACAAACAAGCGATCTGGCTGATTCGGACCGATCACAAGGACCGTATCAGGCTCAGTGAAGCCGGTTAAATACCAGAAATCGCTCGACTGTCGAAAAGGGTACTCGGCATCCCGATTTCGAACGATCTCATGCGCCGCCGAGATAATCGCAAGCGATTTATCGGGCATCAATGCCTTCAGACGGTCGCGTCGCTGCTGATAAACATGCAAAGAAAACATCGCGTACTCACTTAGTGAACGATTGGCTCTTTCGATACTTCATTTTGGTCNCCGCNGAGTTCNGTAGCGATCAGAAGCGATGCCAGTCTTACNTGTTCACTGACGTCGGCGAACGCTTTTTCAAGGGATTCATCATCACCATTNGCTTCGATTCTTGCGATTTCAGATAAATCCTCTAACGCTTTGCGAACGTCTTCAGACAGTTTCCGTTCCGTTNANAGTNNACCAGACAAACCAAGACCCGCCAGGAAGGACTCGCACCAAGCTCCCAGCGCATCAGCTCGCTCTTCAATGAGCTCGTCGTCTTCAGGCAACAACATTTCAAAGTCCAAACCGATCCCGCTCCAGCTCTCATGAAGACTNCCAAAAAGGNTCTCAAGCGTGCTTGCAATTTGGGTGATNGCACCCGGCTGAAGATCTGCATATNCNGCTAAGCGAGCAACGTATTCATCTGGCTNCACTTGNNTATTGGCAGCCATTAAACCCGCAAGTAATCCCTGGACTTCTGACGCCCGAATATCGCAATTCTGGTCGACTAACCAATCGTCCATCGGACGATATAACTCTGTGATCACCGAGCACCTCCTGAGTCANTAATCNTATCACGTCTGTTGTGCCGACGAGTGAGCAGACGTATGATGCGCGAGNGTTATCGGGAAACNTAAATGCATAATGATTTGCGAGAGTTGGAACAGCAAGTTGAGAAACTGATCCAACTTTCAGAACGTCTCAATCAGGAGAACCGCCACTTGCGGAAGCAACAGGTGGAGCTAAAACGTGCGCGAGCAGAACTGTTGAAACAACGCGACGAANCACGGCAGCACATCGATGCTGTCCTTGGNCGGCTCAAAAACTACGAGGTGCTGTCATGACCGAAATCGCAACCTTACGCGTTCAGATTCTTGGACGGGAATTTCCAGTCGCTTGTCCAGCGGGCCAAGAACATGAGCTCGAAGCAGCGGCAGAATTCGTGGACCACAAAATGCGCGAGATTCAGGAAAAAACCGGAAATAGTGCCCTCGAGCGGCTGGCTGTGATGGCCGCACTCAATATCGCTCACGAGCACCTGACCGGCGAAACCACAGGACAAGACCACGAACTGAAGCAGCTTGCCGATCGCATCGGCACAACACTCGAACGACTGTCTGAGACCGAAGCAGGCTGATATACTTCCGATTCCTGGGTTGTTCGCCAGTCGGTGATGTCCCTGAGCCGATAATCTTATNCCAGGGAGGCACACAATACACGGTGCGCAGGTCCGTCTACGGAAAGCCTAATGTGTGTTTGNGTTTCCCGCCTTGAACCATTGGGTTCAAGGGCCAAACTGACAGCGGCAACTTGGGTCTTTTATGTCTAAAAATATGCTCCGAGATCAATTGCTCGAAAGGCGGAATCGTCTTTCGAACGAAACTCGCCGAGAACTCAGTCTCTCGATCAGTGAGCATTTGCTTTCCGCGCTTCCCACAGACACCCTACAAATCGGCTCGTACATGGCTTTTGGATCCGAAGTCGACCTGCAGTGGCTTCATCATAAAATCCTGGCATCGGCCCACCGGCTTTATATTCCGCGAATCCTATCGAAGACAACAATGGAAATGGCTGCCCTGGACCACAAAGAGCAGGTCACCGAGGGGGCTTTCGGGATTGTGACATCGTCACAGGAAGAGACCATTGATTTTGGCGCACTCGACTGGCTGATAATGCCTTGTAGTGGATTCGACCAACGCGGTTATCGGTTAGGAATGGGCGGCGGCTTCTATGATCGCGCCTTGGAACATTGTGAACTCCACGCGCCGCTACGTCTCGGCGTCGCGTTTGCTGCACAAGAAGCGAATTTCGAGCCAGATCCATGGGATCAGGCGTTCGACTGGATTGTCACAGAGGACGGATTTATCCGCCGANAATTGCGCTATGCGCAANAGTGACANCTAAAATGAGGCCACNAATCACCATAAGCATTCTGAGTGGNTTGCGACGATTCATGCTTCCTGCACCTGTCTAANTTTCGTGCAGAATACGANAAAAAATAAAAAAGTCAACTTTTATAGTNAGTTNAGGNAATTTATGAGAATCAACCTTTCATAAAGAGGCTAACTGCTGGATTTTCTGTCTCATCAAAATACGTGTACCCGATATCGTCAAAATAACTCGACAGCTCATCACGCTCTGACAACGTTGCTTGCATTGACACAAGCACTCGTCCATAGGCGGCACCATGGTTTCGGTAATGAAAGGCCGAGATATTCCAGCGCGAACCGATTTTATTCAAAAACTTCANNAATGCTCCCGGCCGCTCTGGAAATTCGAANCGAAACACCAATTCAGACCCTGCNTCGGGACTCCGACCTCCNACCATATGNCGGATNTGNAGCTTCGCCAGTTCATTATCAGTCATATCAACCACGGGGAGGTCTGCTGCNTTNAGCCGATCAACCAACTGTGTTCGATCATCGGTTGTTGGATCTGTNGTTANNCCAACAAAGATATGAGCNTCATTTTCATNAGCGAACCGATAATTGAATTCGGTAATGTTTCGGTGACCAATTTGCTCACAAAACGCTTTAAATGCACCAGGACGCTCNGGGATGGTCACGGCCAANATGGCCTCGCGCTTCTCACCGACTTCCGCCCGCTCCGCAACNTGGCGAATTCGATCAAAATTCACATTGGCGCCTGAAAGCACTGCAACGAGTGCTTCGCCAGCACCCTCTCGCTCAGCATATTTTTTCAAGCCCGCGACTGCGAGCGCACCAGCGGGCTCATTGACGCTCCGTACATCATCAAATACATCTTTCACAGCAGCGCAGATTTCATCTGTGGTAACTGTGATCACCTCATCACACGCNTCTTTNAGAACGTTGAAAGTGTTTTCACCAANCTGCTTAACNGCGACTCCATCGGCGAACAAACCGACTTGCGGCAGCACAATGCGCTCGCGCGCCTTCATCGCAGCATCGAGGCAGGCCGCATCCTCTGGCTCAACAGCGATGACCTTGATTTCAGGGCGGACATATTTNATGTAGGCCGCCATGCCCGCGGCNAAACCTCCGCCACCGACTGGAATAAACACCGCATCCACTGGGCGAGTCATTTGCCTTAATAGCTCAACGGCAACAGTTCCCTGACCTGCGATGACCTCAAGATCGTCAAATGGATGTAGGTAGGTGTATCCATACTCAGCAACCAACTCTTGGCTTTTAGCGAATGCTTCGTCAAAACTGTCCCCATGAAGTACCACCTGAGCACCTCGCGCTTTNACAGAGCGGACTTTGATTGCAGGCGTGGTTGTTGGCATNACGATGACCGCTGGGATCTTCAGTTTCTGCGCACCCAACGCNACACCCTGGGCATGGTTACCAGCAGACGCCGCAATCACACCCTNCGCGAGAACCTCTTTCGGAATCCCTGCCATTTTGTTGTACGCACCCCGACATTTGAATGAATAGACGGGCTGCAAATCTTCACGTTTCAGAAAAATAGGACGACCAAGCCGTTTTGACAAAAAAGGCGCTTGGTGGACGGGGCTTTCAATCGCTACATCNTAAACGCGAGCCGANAAAATNTTTTGAATGAGGGTGTCTAGCATGAGAATTCCAAATTTAAGNNCANTATCATAGCGTCTGANCCCGCTAACAGCTATNATTTCGCNCCGNTTTTATGGAGATCATGATGAGCCAGNATGGGAAAAAACGCCAAGTNGCNNAAGCCGCTTTCGAAAAANTCCGACACCTACTCGACTCGGANACGCCGATTGGAATCGGAACAGGCTCGACTGCCAACTGCTTTATCGATGTTCTGGCTGANAGCAAAATCGACATCTTGGGTGCAGTGGCATCATCCANGGCTACTGAAGAACGGCTAGCACATTACGGCATTGAATTACTCGANCTNNATNCGACCGGAACNTTACCTGTCTATGTCGATGGAGCTGATGAAGCAGATCCGAAACTCAATCTGATCAAAGGTGGGGGCGCTGCCCTAACCCGCGAAAAAATTATTGCTGAAGCATCCGTCCAATTCGTGTGCATCGCCGACGACTCAAAACGCGTTAACATTCTTGGTCAATTTCCGCTACCGGTGGAAGTGATTCCCATGGCGAGAAGCTTGGTCGGCCGTGCATTGGTGGAGCTCGGCGGCGACCCTGAATATCGTCAAGGTGTTCTTACAGACAACGGCAACCTGATTTTAGATGTGCACGGCATGTCCATCACCGANCCAAAAGGCTTAGAATTAGCGATTAACCAAATACCCGGTGTTGTCNCCTGCGGTTTATTTGCAAAACGCCCCGCCGACACTTTGTTGCTGGCATCAGATACCGACATTCTAGANTTTTCACGAGACGCTTAATGACCACTTCATTTGATAAATCAAAGCTCAAAGTNCTTTTACTCGANGGCATCCACCCCTCCGCAGAACGCATCTTCCGCGACGCGGGTTANGCGAACATTGAAACGGTGAAGACAGCGCTGACNGGCGAAGAACTGAAGGCTAAACTCGAGGNTGTTCATTTTTTGGGGATTCGTTCGAGAACGACGCTAACACGGGATATTTTTGAAGCCGCCGATAAGTTGGTTGCAGTCGGGTGTTACTGCATCGGTACCAATCAAGTCGACCTCACGGCTACGACCGAGCACGGCATCGTCGTTTTCAATGCACCGTACTCAAATACGCGCTCTGTTGCTGAGCTCGTTCTGGCAGAAGCAATTCTGTTGCTTCGAGGTATCCCAGAAAAGAACGCAAAAGCACATCGCGGTGGCTGGGCAAAGACTGCGAATGCCTCATTTGAGATTCGCGGTAAGACACTCGGTATCGTTGGTTATGGATCCATCGGATCCCAACTGTCGGTAATTGCTGAGAGCCTCGGCATGCGGGTGATTTTCTACGATGTGGTGTCGAAACTCCCCCTCGGTAACGCATCACAAATTCCCTCACTCGAGGGACTGCTTGGTCAGGCGGACATTGTGACGCTTCACGTGCCAGATCTCCCATCGACTCGTAACTTGATGGATCAAGAGCGGATCAGTCAGATGAAGGCTAAGAGCATTCTGATTAATGCATCGCGAGGTACCGTGGTCGATATCGATGCACTCACCAAAGCACTGGAAGAAAAGCACCTGCTTGGCACGGCAATCGACGTGTTCCCAACCGAACCAAAGTCAAATAATGATGAGTTCGTCTCGCCTCTGCGTGGATTTGATAACGCCATCCTGACCCCTCACATCGGTGGATCAACGCAAGAAGCCCAAGAAAATATCGGTGTTGAAGTCGCTGAAAAGCTTGTTCGTTACTCAGATAATGGATCAACACTGACAAGCGTGAACTTCCCAGAGGTGGCATTACCGCCACACCCAAACCATCACCGGCTTCTGCACGTGCATGAGAATCGGCCAGGTGTGCTCTCGGCCATCAACTCAGTTTTTGCGGAGAATCACATCAATATTGGATCTCAGTTCCTACAAACATCAGACAAAATTGGTTATGTCGTGATTGACGTGGACCGAGACTACTCAGACATGGCGCTCGAGAAACTCTCTGAAATCGAAGGAACAATTCGCTGCCGCGTTTTATTTTAAGCGATCGAAGTAAATCCGGCTCCACCATAGGGGTCGGCTTACCGTAACCGCCCGGCAATCTGACCGCGACGAGACAACCGGATCTCGCCGCCAGTTATCCACCATACTCATCAATTTGCTGATTACACCAAATAAAAGCCCCAAGACTAGAGATGCGTAAGGTGCTCAGTTTACTTGCGCATAATTTATAGATTCTGGGGCACAAAATCTAATTTGCAGGTGAAAATCACAGCCTCGTCGCTTGGCTATATGCTCCCCTTCAAATGGCTATATTTCATTATTTTAAAATAGCTTCATAACCTGACGTGCCCCTCCGACTAGGCTTAACTCATTCCATAAATGCCCGCCTTTACGTTGAGGTAGTCGGTCATAATTTAATTCCCCCAAAGTGAAATACTTACCATCAAATTCTGAGTCATATTTTGGAGGCTCAGCAGCCTGACCTTTCTTGACGTTCTTATGAAATATAGGAATCTTTCCAATCACGCGTCCTTTTTTGTCTATCCTCAAATTCGACTCGTTTTGGAGATATTGGCGACCAGACATTCCACCTGTACCCCAGTGGTTCTCTTTAAATATCAAAACGCCATCAGTGGTCACATTCACAATCCCCACATTTGCAACGTATGCGTAATCACTTCCGAATTTTGCAATCCAATACATACAATTCACCGGCTCTGAAAGGGTCAGTGCTGAATAACCCGAAAAATCGTAGGCAGTAGAGCCAGATGAGGACATCAAATCTCGCATAGCACTCGAATCCATCACTGCGAACTTCAGAATACCCCCACTGGGTTTATCGAGTGTTTTAGTACTCTTTAATTCAGCGTAGGCGAGAGTCGGTATGACTATTGCGCTAAGCACCAATTTCAAGATCGAGTTCTTCATGGCTTATCCAAACATATACTTTGAAATATTTTGCAGACTTGGTTCTTTAAATATCTCTCGGGATCGGCGCACCCGCTCAGATACACTCATCAAACCTAGCTCCACCGAATTTCCTCTGTCGAACCATGACATGTGCGTGACATGTAACTTAAATCAAAACGGCTCACCGCCGGAGTGTAGAGCTTGTGAGAAATTTTGATTAAGCAAGTGCTGAGAACTCGGGGAGACTCATGGCCTCCCCAATCATGATCAGGAAATCCTTGGATCCAGTTCCCCTTCTAAATACCGATCGGCCATCGCTTCGAGGCCAAGCACCTTGATCTTTGAAGCTTGGCCAGCACAGCCAAAAGCCTCATAACGTGCTTTGACGATATCGCTCATCGCTCTCGTTGCCTCTTTGAAGTATTTCCGCGGATCGAATTCAGTTGGATTCTTCGCCAGGTAACGACGGATCGCACCTGTCGATGCCAAACGTAAATCCGTATCGATATTTACCTTGCGAACACCATACTTAATGCCTTCCTGAATCTCCTCGACTGGTACACCATAAGTTTCTGGGATTTCTCCGCCAAACTCATTGATGATCTGGAGCCAGTCTTGGGGAACAGAACTCGAACCATGCATCACCAGATGCGTATCTGGAATCCTTTGATGGATCGCTTTAATACGGTCGATCGCAAGAATATCTCCAGTCGGTGGTCGTGTGAACTTATACGCACCGTGTGATGTTCCGATCGCAATCGCCAATGCATCAACCTGTGTCGCTTTCACAAAATCAGCCGCCTCATCAGGATCAGTCAGCATCTGATCATGAGACAAGGTCCCTTCTGCGCCAACGCCATCTTCTTCGCCAGCTTGACCGGTTTCTAGTGAACCCAAACAACCAAGCTCTCCCTCAACTGAGACGCCGCAAGCATGTGCCATCCGAGTGGTTAACGCGGTGACTTCAACGTTGTAGTCATAGCTTGCAGGAGTTTTCTGATCAGCCATCAAAGAGCCATCCATCATGACTGAAGAAAAGCCCAATTGAATGGATTGCTGACAAACATCAGGGGATGCTCCATGGTCCTGGTGCATACACACCGGAATATGGGGAAACTCTTCAATGGCCGCTTCAATGAGATGACTTAAGAAGCGGCTACCCGCATATTTTCTCGCACCAGCCGAGGCCTGTACGATCACGGGCGCATCGACGGCATCTGCGGCTTCCATGATTGCGCGCATCTGCTCAAGATTATTCACATTGAACGCTGGAACGCCATACGCTTCCCCGGCAGCATGGTCCAGCATTTGGCGCAAACTGATTAAAGCCATAAAGACTCCTTATGAATCGTTTCTGGATTTCAACATCTGAACTGCCGGCAGCTCCTTCCCTTCCACAAATTCGAGGAAAGCACCACCGCCGGTTGAGATATAACTAATTTGATCGGCAATTCTAAACTGACCGATCGCGGCCAATGTGTCACCGCCACCTGCGAGACTAAAGCCATTACTCGCTGCAATCGCCATCGATAAAGCGCGCGTTCCACCCTCAAACTGTGGGAACTCAAACACACCCACCGGCCCATTCCATAAGATAGTTTTGGCAATCGCCATTATACCGTGGTACGAGGCCTGTGTCTCTGGCCCAACATCAAGAATCATGTCGTCATCAGCAACATCTTCAACTCGCTTAACTGTTGCCGTCGCATCAGCGGAAAATTCAGTGGCAACGACAACATCCACAGGTAATGGAATATCCACTTTCGACATCAATGCTTTAGCAGTATCGATCAAATCCGCTTCCATCAGGGATTTACCAGCAGGAAACCCTGCTGCCGCTAAAAAGGTGTTGGCAATCCCACCGCCAACGACGATTTGATCGACCTCGTTTGCAAGCTCTGTTAACACATCGAGCTTAGTCGACACTTTCGAACCACCCACGATGGCAACAGCTGGGCGCTCTGGGTTTGCAAGTGCTTTGCCGAGTGCATCTAGTTCGGCTGCCATCAATGGACCTGCGGCGATTTCTGGCGCAAATCGACCAACACCGTGCGTCGATGCCTGAGCGCGATGGGCTGTACCAAACGCGTCCATGAGATACACATCGCAGAGAGAGGCCATTTTCTTGGAAAGTGCCTCGTCATCTTTTTTCTCGCCTTTCAGATACCTGACGTTCTCTAGCAAAACCAAGTCATCGGTTTGATCAAACCCGTCAATCCAATCTGTGATCAGGGGAACTTGTCTGCCCAGCTTGTCAGACAAGGTTGTCGCGACAGGTGCCAAGCTAAACTCTGGCTCACAAACACCCTCTTCAGGCCGCCCTAAGTGACTCATTACAGCAACCTTTGCACCTTGTTCCAGTAACGCGAGAAGGGTCGGTAGTGCTGCATCGATGCGAGCTGTTGATGTAACCTGACCATCTTTTACCGGTACATTTAGATCCTGACGAACTAAGACGCGCTTCCCCTGCACATTCAAATCGGACATGGTTTTTATCATTTGATTTGCTCCCTAGAAATGGACTGCCAATGCAGTAATAAATCAATGACACGATTGGAATAGCCCCATTCGTTGTCATACCAAAATAGCAACTTCACCAGTCGCCCATTCACCATCAACTGCGTCGCATCAAAGATCGATGACGCTGGATGGTGATTAAAATCGATCGATACCAGTGGCTCTTCATTGACGGCAAACATGCCCCCTTGGATTTGCGACCAATGATGCATCGCATCCAGAATCTCTGTCTCTGTCACCTCACGGCTGAATTCGACCGTTAAATCCACGCATGATACGTTTTGTGTCGGAACACGCATCGAGAAACCCTGAATGCGCCCCGACAACTCTGGCATCACCCACTCGAGCGCCTTGATTGCATTGGTACTGGTTGGAATCATTGAACTATGAGCGGATCGTCCACGGCGGGGATCACGATGGGCACTATCAATCAACACCTGATCATTCGTGACCGCATGAATGGTCGTGTAAAACCCACGTTCAATCTCAACAGACCGTGTCAGGCCAGAGACCCCCAATGCCAGGCAATTGGTTGTGCAACTTGCGGCTGAGATAACCTGATGTGATTCCTTCAGCTGATGGTGATTCAGACCAAACACCACCGTCAAATCGACATCCGGACCACCAGGAGCACCGATCAAGACCCGAGGAGCGCCCGCTCTAATGTGCGCATCTGCAGATTCGCGATTCGCAAACCGACCTGAACTCTCGAGGACAACATCGACTGGCGCCCCTTGATAATCAATCGTGGATGGTGTTAGCGATTGAGTTAAAGCGATCGAACGACCATTTAGTAGATACCCACCTGTTGGATCGTTTTGAAAGACGCGTTCTGATCGTCCATGGGTGGAATCATAATGTGTCAAATGCACCAGACTCTCAGCATCTGCAGGATCGTTGATCAAAACCGGCTGAATTCGATCAAATAGGCCTCGCTCGGCAAGCGCGCGAACAACACAGCTACCGATCCGACCATAGCCATTAATTCCGAGTCGCCAAGCCAATTAAAGTGCCTTCGCTCGAGTAACGACGTTCTCAACCGTGAACCCGAAGTGTTTCATCACCTCACCACCCGGGCCTGATTCACCAAAGCTCTGCATGCCAATGACACTGCCATTGAGTCCGACGTATTTATACCAACCATCGGGATGACCCGCTTCAATGGCTAAACGTTTGNTGCACGAGACCGGTAAGACTGACTCACGGAAAGCTGCGTCCTGCTGATCAAATCGACTGGTCGATGGCATCGAGACAACACGTACCCCCTGACCCAGCGCATCGGCGGCNGCAACTGCTAACTCAACCTCAGAGCCTGTNGCGATCAAGACCATCTCGAGTGCAGATGTCTCTTGCTTCAAAACATAACCACCACGAGCGATGTCTGCAATCTGTTGGGAAACACGCGGCTGATTTGTGAGCCCCTGACGCGACAGTGCAAGGGCGGTCGGCCCTCGATAACTGACCGCTTCTTTCCAGGCAACAAAGGTTTCAGTGGTGTCGCACGGACGCCAGGTCTCCAAGCCTGGAGTCGAGCGTAAACTCGCCANCTGCTCGATCGGTTGGTGTGTCGGTCCATCTTCACCAAGACCAATCGAATCATGGGTGAAGACGTAGATCACGCGTTGCTTCATGAGAGCGGCCATACGCACCGCATTACGGGCNTANTCCATGAAGATAAGGAAGGTTCCGCCGAAAGGAAGGAAGCCGCCGTGTAGCNCAACTCCATTCATCAGCGCACACATGCCGAACTCCCGCACGCCATAATGCATGTAGTTTCCACCAGGATTGTGTTGGCTATTTGCTTCGCAATCTGGCCAGACTGTGAGGTTTGAATGCCCCAAATCTGCAGAGCCACCNAGCGTTTCTGGNAAGAGTTTGGCAACCACNTCAATCGCATTCTGTGAGGCTTTTCGAGTGGCCAGTTTCGGCGATTCAGATTGCGTCTTACCAATCGCATCATCGAGAGCGGCAAGCGCGCCCTNGGGCAAATCACCCTGGNTACGACGCTCAAATTCAGTCGCTAAATCTGGATACTTTTTTTGATAGCTAGCAAATAACTGGTCCCATTCAGCCTGTGCTTTGGCGCCCTGCTCTTTTGCATCCCATGCTGATTGGGTATCTTCTGGAATCTCAAACGGACCGTAACCCCAACCCANCGCCTGACGNGTAGCCTGAATCTCAGCATCACCAAGTGGTGCCCCATGGGTCTTTTCACTGCCTGCGAGATTCGGCGATCCAAAACCAATCACGGTCCGGCAACAAATAAGCGTAGGACGCGAAGTTTGCTGGCGCGCTGTTTTTAATGCGGTTTCAACTTCTGTGGCGTCATGTCCATCAACGCCACGAATCACTTGCCATCCATAGGACTCAAAACGTGCCGGTGTATCATCACTAAACCATCCACATACATCGCCATCGATTGAGATCCCGTTGTCATCATAGAAAACGATCAACTTACCGAGACCCAATGTACCTGCCAACGAGCACGCCTCGTGACTCACGCCCTCCATCAAACAGCCATCGCCGGCAAAGCAATAGGTGTAATGATCAACAACAGGGAATTGTTCGCGATTGAACTGTGCTGCCAAGGTTCTCTCGGCGAGGGCCATACCAATCGCATTAGCCAGACCCTGACCCAGAGGACCCGTCGTGGTTTCAACACCAACTGTATAGCCGTACTCAGGATGTCCTGGGGTTCGGGAGTGAAGCTGACGGAATGACTTCAAGTCATCAATCGTGACGTCGTATCCAGTTAAATGAAGCAATGAATAGATCAGCATTGATCCGTGTCCATTGGACAAGACGAATCGATCGCGATTCGCCCACTGTGGATTATTTGGATTGTGACGGAGCACCCCACGCCAGAGCACTTCGGCGATATCCGCCATCCCCATTGGAGCTCCTGGGTGACCTGAATTTGCGGCCTGAACAGCATCAATACTTAGAAAGCGAATCGCATTGGCGAGCGTCCTGCGGTCAGTCATATGACGTCCTTTGTTATCACCGAGAAAAATTTCGAACACGCATTGTTATGAAACCTGCCAAGAACCACAAGGCAGGAATTTGCTATTACATTGACATATAAAGATATCTTTATACAATTAGATTCGCTTTTAAGGATTCAGGACCCCTGCAATGACCGATTTGACCTATTTCACCTCAGAATCTGTATCTGAGGGCCATCCAGACAAAATGGCAGATCAGATCTCAGATGCGATCCTTGACGCACTGATCACGGATGACAAATACACGCGCGCTGGAATCGAGACGATGGTTAAAACAGGCCTTGTTTTGGTTTCTGGCGAAGTTCGCACCAATACATGGGTAGATATCGAAGACATTATCCGCCAAGTGGTGCTTGATATTGGATACGACAATTCGTCACGGGGTTTCGATGGCAATACGTGTGCTGTCCTCAATGGTATTGGCAAGCAGTCACAAGATATCGCACAGGGTGTCGACGAAACTGCCAACCACGAGCAAGGTGCGGGGGACCAAGGTCTGATGTTCGGTTATGCGACAAATGAAACTGATAGTCTCATGCCAGCTCCAATTCATTACTCACACAACCTGGTTCGTCGACAGGCAGAGGTTCGCAAAAATGGTGATCTTCCTTACCTTCGACCAGATGCGAAAAGCCAAGTCACATTTGCATACGAGGGCGACACGATCGTAGGTATCGACGCAGTCGTTCTCTCCACCCAACATGATGAAGAGATATCGCTCGAGCAACTGCAGCGCGACGTCAAGGAGCACATCATTGCACCTGTGTTGCCGGAAGCATGGGTCACTGAGCAAACCAAATACCATATTAATCCGACGGGGCGTTTTGTGATCGGTGGACCAGTCGGTGACGCAGGACTCACAGGCCGGAAAATCATCGTCGATACGTACGGCGGCATGGCGCGTCACGGCGGCGGCGCTTTCTCAGGGAAAGACCCATCAAAGGTGGATCGCTCTGCAGCCTACGCCGCACGCTATGTCGCCAAAAACTTAGTAGCAGCTGGGCTCGCTGAACGCTGCGAGGTACAAGTGTCTTACGCGATTGGGGTTGCTGAACCAACGTCGATTCGTGTCGAGACATTTGGCACATCACAATTCACCAACACACACTTGGATCAGCTGGTTCGTGCGCACTTCGATCTGCGTCCGCGAGCAATCTCAACCATGCTCGACTTGAATCGTCCAATCTACCGTCCAACCGCAGCATATGGCCATTTCGGACGCGACGATTTGGATCTAACCTGGGAGCGCACTGATCGCGCGCAAGCACTAGCTGACGCAGCCGCGAAGCTGTAATTATCAAAGAGGCAATATCATGAGCGCATTACCAAACGACGTACTCAACGGCGATTACAAAATTAAAGATCTGTCATTGGCAGATTGGGGCCGCAGAGAGATTCGCTTAGCCGAAAACGAGATGCCAGCTTTAATGCGTCTCCGAGACAAATATGCTGCTGAGCAACCTCTGAAAGGCGCGAAGATCATCGGTTGTATTCATATGACTGTGCAGACCGCTGTGCTGATCGAGACGCTCGTTGCACTGGGCGCTGAAGTCCGCTGGAGCTCTTGCAACATCTTCTCAACACAGGATGAAGCGGCAGCGGCGATCGTTGCTGCGGGTATCCCTGTCTACGCATGGAAAGGCCAAACGAACGAAGAAGGCGAATGGTGTGTTGATCAAACCATTTTGAAAAACGGTCAGCCTTGGGATGCAAATATGCTCCTTGATGATGGTGGTGATCTCACTGCAATGGTTCACGAGAAATATCCAGAAATGCTTGCTCACATCAACGGCGTCACTGAAGAGACAACAACTGGCGTCCATCGCTTGGTCGAAATGCTGAACAATGGTGAGCTAAAGATCCCAGCAATTAACGTCAATGATGCCGTTACCAAGTCAAAAAACGACAACAAATACGGTTGTCGCCACTCACTCAATGACGCNCTGAAACGNGGCACAGATATGCTCNTGTCAGGCAAACGCGCGCTCGTCATTGGCTACGGTGACGTCGGCAAGGGTTCGGCGCAGAGTCTCCGTCAGGAAGGAATGATCGTTCGGGTTACCGAATCCGATCCGATTTGCGCAATGCAGGCCTGCATGGATGGCTTTGAAGTTGTCAGCCCGTATCGTGACGGCCTCAAAACAGGTGAAATCAAAGACATCAACACACGACTCCTCGACGACACCGACGTACTCGTGACGACAACGGGGAACATTGATGTGTGCGANAGTGCGATGCTCCAGTGCGTTAAGAAGGGTGCAATCGTTTGTAACATTGGTCACTTCGATAATGAAATCGACACCGCCTACATGCGTAAAAACTGGCGTTGGGAAGAGGTGAAACCTCAGGTGCACCAGGTCTTCCGCTCAGATGCACNGGACGACTATTTACTGTTACTCGCAGAAGGCCGTCTTGTGAACTTGGGTAACGCCACCGGCCATCCATCTCGGATCATGGACGGATCGTTTGCTAACCAAGTTCTTGCGCAGATCGAAATGTATCAGCGTGGCTTTGCAAAGATGCCTGAGGCTGACAAAGCGAACAACATTCAGATCGAAGTACTGCCAAAGCGCCTCGATGAAGAAGTGGCCCGTTGTATGGTCGAAGGATTTNNTGGTGTCATCACCAAGCTGACTGAAGATCAGGCNCAGTACATTGGTGTATCAGTCGAAGGTCCATTTAAGCCAGATACATACAAGTACTAATCATGAGAATACCTCGTCTGTATGCGGACAACTTCAGTCACGCGACAGGCGAGGTCACTTTGTCTGAGCGTAATCATCACTATCTATCTCGCGTTTTACGTGCGAAACCGGGCCAGATGATTCGGCTGTTTGATGGTTGTGGGCGTAAGGGCGAGGCGACCGTCAAAGCAATCAGCAAGCGCGAAACAATCATCGAACTCCTGACGATCAGCGACAGTCCAGATCGCAGACTTCCTGTAACTCTCGGTCTTGCGTTGATTAAATCTGATCGTTTTGACTGGGCATTACAAAAAGCAACTGAGCTTGGGGTCAGTGCAATTCAGCCAATCATTACTCAATTTACAGATTCACCACCGAAAGCAGATCGACTCGAAAAAAAGTGGAGTCACTGGCAAGAAATTCTCGTGAATGCCTGCGAACAGTCAGAAAATAACTGGCTTCCCGTGCTTCGTGAACCACGACAACTGCATGAACTTGAACTACCCGAACAAAAAATTGTCGCGCATCCAGCAACCGATTCAGTAAAGATCAATCCCGACCACGAGGCGCTCTTACTGGTTGGCCCCGAGGGTGGTTTTAGTGATGCGGAACTGGATGTTCTGCAAAAAAAGCAGGTGAAACCTATGTCACTTGGCCCCACAATANTNAGAACCGAAACCGCAGCNATTGTTGGTCTGACGTTGCTCGGACAGCAATACGGCCAGTACTAGGAAANAAACGTGGGAACNCANNCCAAGCGGATTGGATTCTGGATGGATTCAATCGAGTANATNAAGCCATACAANGACACGAGTTTTGCTTTGATGCTCGCGGCACAAGAATTGGGCCATGAGCTTGTGTATCTCCCGAAAAACGGACTCTGCCTTGATCAGGGAGAGGCGAAAGTCATCATGCGAGAAGTCAGGGTCACTGATGGGCTCTCGGAAAACTTTGCAGTACTAGGCGAACCCGTCAAAGCGTCACTTGATACATTGGATGTCGTCATCATCCGTGTCGATCCCCCATTTGATAGCGAATACTTGTACGGCACNCACATTTTAGAGCGAGCCAAAAAGCAGGGCGTCCAAGTGGTGAATGACCCTCAAGCGATTCGCGACTGTAATGAAAAACTGTTTGCGACAGAGTTCAGTGACCTCATGCCAAAGACGATTGTCTCATCAGACCATGAAGACATTCGAGCGTTCCAAAAAATACAGGGCGACATCATTCTCAAACCGCTCGATGGCATGGGTGGCTCCGGAATCTTCAGGATTACCGCTGATGGTTTAAATCTTGGGGCAGCCCTAGAGACTCTCTCGCCCGGCGAGTCACGGCTCGTCATGGCGCAAGGATATCGGCCAGAGATCGTTGATGGCGATCGACGCGTTCTCGTACTGCACGGCAAACCGATCTCGCACGTTCTTGCGCGAATCCCATCGCAAGGCGAAACGCGTGGCAATCTCGCTGCTGGCGGACGAGGAGTTGCCATGCCCATATCAGATCGTGAACGAGAGATCGCTGAAGCAGTCGGCCAAACGCTATACAAACGCGGTCTATTGTTTGTGGGACTCGATGTCATCGGTGGCTATCTGACTGAGATTAACGTGACCAGCCCAACCTGTGTGCGCGAAATTGATGCGCAGGCGGGTACTGCGATCGCGCACGATTTTTTCAAAGTACTTTTGGATGAGTGAGCTACACTAGGAAACGCATTTTTGAAAGAGACTCAAGTGATGAGCGATGATTCAGGACAAACAAAGTTCAACGGCCAATTTTTAGTTTCAATGCCCGACCTCAAAGACGGCGTTTTTGATTCATCATTGGTGCTGATGTGTGAACATGGTGAGACAGGTGCCATGGGATTTATTGTCAATAAACCAACAGAATTCTCAGTTCAGGAAATATTTGAGCAGTTAAATCTCGATGCTGCAGAAGGGCTTGATCCCGATATACCAGTGATGACTGGCGGGCCGGTTGAGCCTCAGCGCGGATTCTTACTTTCAAACAACCCAATCACTGATGATGTGGTTGAGGTACTCGATGGACTATTCCTGGCGTCAAGTCCTGACGTGTTACCGTTGGCCATTGACGCACTGAATCAAGGCGATGCGATTTTTGTCCTGGGATATTCAGGTTGGTCTGAAGGCCAACTGGAATCGGAGATGGCCGCAAATACATGGATCAACGTGCCTTGGGATGCTGATGTGATCTTCCAGATTCCGACCGCAGATCGACAACGTGCAGCACTTGCTCAACTTGGCATTGATCCCATTCAGTTGTCACAAGGTGTAGGCCACGCGTAATGCCATTGGCGCTCGGCTTTGATTACGGGCTGTCTCGCATCGGCGTTGCAACCGGACAAACGCTGACACAAACAGCGAGCCCGCTGACCGCATTACCGGCTCAAAATGGCACACCCCATTGGGAGACCGTTGAACAACTCTTGGCCGAATGGAAACCTGACGTGGTCGTCGTCGGACTACCGCTCCATCAGGATGGCACGATGAGTGACATGGCTGATCGCGCGAAAAAATTCGGTCAGCGGATTCAGGGGCGGTTTGGTGTACAGATCGCATTTATTGATGAGTATGAAAGTACCCGCGAAGCGCGCGAGCACCTCAATTACAGAGGCAAAGCGAGCGACCAAGATGGAAAACTGGACGCAACAGCAGCAAGCGTCATCCTTGAGCGCTGGCTTGGAGAGCAACATGCATGAGATTCGATCTCAAAAAGCGACTGAAGCCGCACTTCAGAATCTGATCAATCAGGTCCGTAATGGGTACCGAGGGAATATTCCATTAGTGGTTGGGATTCACACTGGCGGTGCCTGGGTCGCCTCCCGTCTTTGTGAAGCCTTGCAGTGGGCTGCGCCTGCAACCCTCGATATTTCGCTGTATCGTGACGACTTCGAAACCAGTGGTCTCAAACGTTCCGGGACCACAGATAGAATGCCACAACAGTTGAACGGCGAGAATATCTTGCTCATTGATGATGTACTTTTTACAGGGCGAACGATTCGTGCGGCGCTCAATGTGCTCTTTGACTATGGCCGCCCAGGTACAATTCAGCTCGCGATTTTGTTTGACCGTGGCGGTCGTGAATTACCAATAGAACCAACTTTCCTCGGAGAATCACTTGTCGAAGAGGGGGTTGGACGATGTAAACTGTACGGACCTGAGCCATTAATGCTCATGACCCCGAACTCGGAATAAGGAACGCCATGCACGGTCCAGCCGCGCTCCAGCTCACACCAGACGGACGATTGAAACATCTCCTGACGACCGAAGGGCTTCCGAAATCTCTGATCACCGAACTTCTTGATACCGCCGAAACATTTCTCTCCTCGCAAGGACAACCCGTTAAAAAGGTTCCACTATTACGCGGAAAGACCGTCGTTAACCTATTTTTTGAGAATTCAACGCGAACTCGAACAACCTTTGATATTGCCGCACATCGATTGAGTGCTGATGTTGTCACTCTCGATATCCGAACGAGCTCAGCANCAAAAGGAGAAACNCTGTTTGATACGCTGAAAAATCTTGAGGCCATGCAGGCAGATCTCTTCGTGGTACGNCATAGNGCTGGCGGTGCGCCATTTTTTATCGCAGATCGCGTGACCCCGGATATTGCGGTGATTAACGCGGGTGATGGGACNCACGCCCACCCAACGCAAGCACTNCTCGATTTAATGACAATCCGNAAGCACAAAGGCGANCCTGCGAATCTATCTGTCGCGATTGTTGGTGACCTGAAACATTCACGCGTCGCACGGTCTCTGGTCCACGGTCTTCGAGGTATGGGGTGCCCGGATATTCGAGCAATCGCNCCCGGCACTTTGCTTCCCGCCGATCTGGAACATCTCGGTGTCCGCACCTTCCATCAGATTGATGACGGCCTNAGCGATGTTGATGTGATCGTTCTTCTCCGACTTCAAAAAGAGCGCATGAGTAACGCGTTACTGCCAAGTGAACGAGAGTTTTTCAATCTGTACGGAATGACAGAATCGCGCCTTNGGCATGCGAAGGATAATGCAATCGTGATGCATCCAGGACCCATTAACCGAGGAGTTGAGATCGCAAATGAAGTTGCCGACGGACCTCAAGCGGTTATCCTCGATCAGGTGACCAATGGGATCGCGATCCGAATGGCCGTCATGGCAATGACTTTGTCAGCGCAGCAAGGCAGCCACTCATGAGTCTGATCGTTCGGAATGTTCAAATCATTTCACCCGGCAGCCCCTTGCATGGAGCAACAGAGATCGGCATTGATCAACACACC
This sequence comes from Gammaproteobacteria bacterium, assembly GCA_002705325.1. The sequence goes on from PAFS01000021.1 coordinate 61,994, forward strand.
TTCGTCGATCCAACAGCACTGACCAATGCCACTGAGATTGATGGGAAAGCTGGGTGGCTGGTACCCGGCCTGATCGACCTGAGAATTAACTTAAGAGAACCTGGTCTTGAGCACAAAGGCACGATTGCATCTGAGACGCGAGCAGCAGTCGCCGGTGGTATCACATCTGTGGTCGCCACACCAATCACAGATCCCGTCGTTGACTCCCCGGCTGATGTTCGGCTGGTCCTCGAGCGCGCGAAGGAATCGGGGTATTGCCGGGTCTTTCCAACAGCCATGCTCACCCAAGGTGGTGAAGGGAATCACTTATCCGAGATGGCTGCACTCATCGACGCAGGATGCGTTGCTCTCGCGCAAGGTAATCGTCCATTCAGCTCAAGAAAAATCGAACTGAACGCCCTAAAATATGCGCAGAGCCTAGGTATTCGGGTGATATTGGACTCGGAATCACGCGACTTTGCTGAAGGCTGCGCTCACGCAGGACAGATTGGGACAGGACTCGGGCTTTCACTCAATTCACCATTATCGGAAACCCTTGGCCTTGCTGCTGATTTCGAGTTAGTTGATGCAACCGGCGTAACTGCTCACTTTTCAAGAATCACGACTGGTGCATCGGTCGCACGTATTCGAGAAGCCAAAGCTAAGGGGCTTCAAATCACCTGTGATGTGACGTTAGCTCACCTTCTGTATTCAGAGAAAGCGCTCGCCGATCTCGATCCTAATTTTCATCTCGAGCGGCCATTACGTACCGAAGACGACCGTTTGGCACTGATCGCCGGCGTTGCTGACGGAACAATTGACCTCATTGTGTCAGATCACTCGCCACATGAAACGGGCGCCAAATTGGCTCCCTTCCCAGAAACAGAGAGAGGGATGAGCTTGGTCGAAGGCGCCATTCAGCTTCTCTTCCAACTGGATCAAAAGGGCGAACTTGGATTCGAACAGTCGATCAGTGCGATGACAGTGAAAGCAGCGCAAGTCGCGAATCAACAACAACTGGGTTCAGTCCAATATGGTCACTCAGCAGACTGCGTACTGTTTGATCCGAACGGTTCCACCGTCTTTGATGCAAGTCATTGGTTGAGTGCTGGGACCAATAGTCCATTATTTGGGCACACATTATCTGGGCATATCGTTGGATGTTGGATTAACGGGCGGCGTGTTGCAACCTAACCATGGATCGAATTGCTGAGCTCACACATCACTTTTCTCAAATCAAATCTGCTATTCAGTATGCGGAGAGTGCGGCTAACCGAGAGCGTGGCTCAGTCCATCTGCTCGCGGTGTCTAAAACGAAGCCTGCATCAGATATCGAAGCACTGTTTCGGCTGGGACAAAGGCAATTTGGCGAAAACTATGTACAAGAGGCGGTCGATAAGATCGATTCACTTAGTGATCTTGATATCGAATGGCATTATATCGGGCACATTCAGAGCAATAAGACGAAAATCATTGCAACCGCATTTGACTGGGTACATACAGTTGATCGCGAAAAAATAGCCAGCCGCCTCGACGAGGCCCGGATCGGCAAACCCCTCAATATTTTAATCCAGGTCAACGTTGATCTTGCAGAAACCAAGTCAGGAGTGACGCCGAACGATTTAAAGCGGCTCGCTGAAACGATTTGGCCACTACCCAACCTGAGACTGCGTGGCTTGATGTCAATTCCAGATCCCGTGAGCGAGGGGGACTTAAAGCGGTCGCACCAAACACTGAGATCACTGTTTGAAGAGTTGAAACAAGCTCACCCGGCACCAGAGATCTTTGATACGCTTTCCATGGGAATGACAAACGATCTCGAGCTTGCTGTGACCGAAGGCAGTACCATGGTGCGGATCGGAACTGCATTGTTCGGAGCAAGACCTCCAAAGGATTCACTATGAACCATCAAATTGGGTTGATTGGCGGCGGCAATATGGCCCAAGCAATTATCGCTGGGTTGTTGAAGAGTGGGCGATCATCCAGTGATATTCTCGTCTCTGACCCGAACCAAGATTGTAGAAAAGCACTCGCCGAAATGGGCATCACCAGCTTCGCGGATATTACTCCAGTCATGGCTCAGGCTGACCTTATCGTGCTTGCTGTGAAGCCGCAAATCATGGATAACGTGTTAACAACTCTTGCGAATTCACTCAGGGCGACGCAAGTGATCATTTCGATTGCGGCGGGGATCACCATTCACACGATTCGTCGTCAATTAAATGATGCGCAAAATCCAGTGGTACGAGTGATGCCGAACACGCCAGCTCTGATTGGCGAGGGGATGTCCGCACTTGCATCAGACCGCGCTCTGAGCGGCGACATTAAAATCGCGGTACAAGAAATCTTTGATGCATGTGGCCAAGCGTTATGGGTATCCAGTGAAGACGCAGTTGACGCAGTGACAGCAGTCTCTGGGTCCGGTCCGGCCTATTTCTTTTTAATGATTGAGAATTTAATTAACACTGGCGTTCGACTCGGGCTCTCCCCTGAGATAGCGAGGGCTCTAGTGATTCAAACCGCAAAAGGCGCTACCGGGATGGTTGAGGCGTCAGATGTGGGTCCTTCTGTGCTGCGGGAAAGAGTCACATCGCCAGGTGGAACGACAGAAGCAGCGTTAAATGTGTTCAATGAAGGTGACTTCGCGGATTTAGTTGATCGTGCTCTGATCGCGGCTCGAGATCGAGCGGGCGAGCTATCCAAAGACGCACCTTAAAAATTACGTTAGGCTAGCGATCAACTTAAGGGAGACACATGGAAGCAAACCTGATTTTTTACGTTCTCAATACAGCAGTTGCTGTCATTGTGGCCCTAGTGTGCCTTCGCTTCCTCCTGCAACTTGCACAAGCTAATTTTTACAACCCAATTTCCCAAGGTGTGAATCGATTTACCGCGCCACTGACAGCGGTCTTCAGTGGGTTTCCTACGATTGGGCCCTTCAATATTGGAATATTGGTCGCCGCAATTGTCATCCAAGCGGTAGGAGCCGGACTCTGTTTGCTACTGCTCGGTGGCATACCAGGAGTCGCCCAACTCGTGATTTGGTCAGTTTTATCAGTATTCGGTGTGATGATCAATCTGGTGTTCTACGCATTACTTGGAATGATCATTCTGTCGTGGCTTGCGCCAAATGCATCCCATCCCGGTGCTGAACTGCTGTATCAACTATCGGAACCCTTTCTCGCACCATTCCGAAAAATCGTCCCTAATCTGGGCGGCCTCGATCTATCGCCGATTCTCTTGTTTGTAGCAATTAACCTACTTGAGGCGATGGTGATTCGCGGTCCCGCGCGTGCGATGGGATTATCGCAAACCATTGCCCAATTCTTTGTTGGAATCGGTTGATGTCGCACTCACTCGGGGTGGTCACCCCCGAATTGATCTCCTTTGAGAAACCACTGCAGCTTGAACGTGGTCAGACGTTACCGCGTTATGATCTGATGATCGAAACCTACGGCAAGTTAAACGCGGACAAATCCAATGCGGTTTTGGTATGTCATGCCTTAAGTGGTGA
>PAFS01000022.1 GCA_002705325.1 Gammaproteobacteria bacterium
GATTTTTACAATTTACAAATGGTTGATTTTTATGAATTTATTTTTTGGCCCGATAAATGCTTTTTCTAACCTGCATGAAATGGAGAATTTAATGAGCGGAGCGATTTCAGTTGACTATGTGAGTCATCAATTCAGTAAAAGTGCCGAGGTTGTTCTAGCTGATATTAAGTTGAACGTGAAGACTGGTGAGTTGGTTTCCCTCATCGGTAGGAGTGGATGCGGAAAGTCTACATTACTTCACGTCATCAGCGGTTTGTTAATGCCAGCTAGGGGCTGCGTAAGGATCGACGGGAGAACAGTGACAAGGCCGAGTGCTAAGTGGAATATGATGTTTCAAAAGGCATCCTTGTTCCCATGGATGTCGGTCCGTCAAAATGTGGGGCTGGGTCTGATATTTGCCGGAGCTTCAAAACAGCAGGTTCGCGAAAGAACTGATGAGTTGTTGGAGTTAGTCGGCCTCACCAACAAGGCTAAGAAAGCATCCAAAGTTTGTCAGGCGGACAACAACAAAGGATAGCTCTGGCGAGGTCTTTAGCAACGGCTCCAACCGTTTTGCTTCTTGACGAGCCATTTTCGGCTCTTGATACCTTCACACGCGGTGCATTGCAGCAGGACGTAGCAGCAATTTGCAAGCAAAAGGGTATCACGATGGTGCTGGTAACCCATGACATAGATGAAGCGGTATTGATGTCGGACAGGGTGTTCGTGATGGATCAGAATCCCGGTCGGATCATTGACGAAATACCGGTTGACTTAAGTTGGCCCAGAAAGCACATGAGCCAAGACTTCCAAAGGGTTCGAGAAGACCTGTTGTCAGCATTTAAAGGAACGGAGAAGACGGAGCCTCCCCGAGCCTTAAATGGTGGTCGTCATGGGGTAGAAAGCTCCGCGGCCTGATTTAAGTTGTATGAGGTAATCAAAATGAGTAACGAAAAGCTGATGGGGGTTATGACTCCTGACGAATTGGAATATTTGCAGACACATGAAATGAGCAGGCGAGATTTTCTATTAGACAGTCTTGCGGTCGGTGGGCTCGCCGCCTCGTTTGGCTTGGCTCCGTCAATGTCAGCATGGGCTGGGATACAACCACCGGAAGACGAGGTAGTCAGGATCGGTTATTTGCCAATTACCGATGCTACGGTCTTGCTGGTCGCACACGCTAAGGGATTTTTCGAAGAAGAAGGTTTAAAGGCGGAGCGCCCAACTTTGATTCGCGGCTGGTCCCCACTAGTTGAGGGATTTGCGGCAGGTAAATTTAATTTGGTGCATTTTTTGAAGCCGATCCCTATCTGGATGCGCTACAACAACGGATTCCCAGTGAAGATAATGTCGTGGGCACACCTCAATGGTTCGGGTGTTGTGGTTGGTAAGCATATTAAAGCAAATAGTTTCTCAGACCTTGGAGGACTGCAGGTAGCGGTACCTTATTGGTATTCGATGCATAATATCGTCCTACAAATGGGACTCAAACACGCTGGCTTGAAACCGGTAATCAAGAGCCAAGGCGAGCCGATTGCTTCTGACGAAGTGAACCTTCAGATCATGCCTCCGCCAGACATGCCACCCGCACTCGCGGCAAAGAAGATCGATGCCTTTATTGTGGCGGAGCCGTTCAACGCTGCGGGCGAACTACTTGCCGGAGGTAAGATGCTACGATTTACCGGGGATATTTGGCGTAATCACCCTTGCTGCGTTGTTTGTATGAACGAGTTGCAAGTCACAAAGAACCCGGAGTGGTCGCAAAAAGTTATGAATGCGATCGTGAAGGCTCAAATATATTCTCAGGAAAACAAGCAGGAAGTTGCAAGACTGCTTTCGAAGGACGGTGAGAAGTACCTTCCGATGAAGGCAAAGGTTGTTGAGAGGGCGATGACTCTCTATTCTCAGGACGCTTACGGCGAGTCGAACGCAATCCAGAACGCTAGCTGGGGCAGTGGGCGGATTGATTTTCAGCCATGGCCTTTCCCATCCGCCACTAAGCTTATCGTCGACGAGTTGAAGAATACCTTGGTTGGGGGCGACAACACCTTCTTGAATGACCTCGATCCAGATTTTGTGGTCAACGACCTGGTGGATTATCATTTCGTCAAGAAGGCTATGGAGAAGCATAGCGGCTGGGAGAAGGTTCCAGGTTTTAATGCTGCCAACCCATTCGAGCGCGAAGAGATCGTGTCAATATGAGCGGGGATCTATCCATACCCCATAGCGCAGAAGTTCCTCGCCATCAGGCGAGGAATTTTTTGTTAGCATTTGTCAGGAGTTATTTACACCCCCTCGCCGGTCTAGGGGCCCTGTTTGTTGTTTGGTGGTTCGGAGGCTGGTTGATAGCCAGTAATGACGACCTCTCCGCCTTCGCAGATTTCGCGCCGGGCCCCACGTTCGTAGCCTTGGTGGATTTGATAGGCTCTGGTGATATTACAGACTCGATATTGTCGAGCCTCTATCGCGTGGGGATAGGACTTTTATGGGGTTTCGCAATCGGCGTTCCGATAGGAATTCTTATCGGGTATTTGACGATCGCGATGCGGGTTGCGAACGTCCCCTTCCAATTCCTGAGGATGATTAGCCCACTCGCATGGATGCCGATAGCCGTACTCGCGTTTGAGACGTGGGACAGCGCGATCATATTTTTGATTGTAATGGCCACAGTCTGGCCAATAATGTTTTCAACGTCGCACGGAGTGAAGCGGATTGACCCAGATTGGTTCAAGGTATCAAGGAATTTGGGTGCTTCGAGCACTCAAATGGTGCACACTATCATTCTTCCGGCCATCATGGCTGACGTAATGGCTGGTGTCCGGTTGGCTGTTGGGGTTGCTTGGGTCGTATTGGTTCCCGCAGAGTATCTGGGAGTGACAAGTGGGCTAGGCTACGCCATCAACGATGCCAGAGATACGTTAGCTTATGACACGTTAGCCGCGATTGTCCTGATAATCGGAGTCATCGGCTACATGCTAGATTCAGCCTGCGCAAAGCTCGTCAATCGATTCAATTGGCATCAGGAGGCTTAGATAAGGTTAGTAGGATTATAGGTTGGTCTAGTTTTTGCTCTCCTCGACAGTAGGTCTATGAGAGCAAATTTATGACTGTCGAAGAGCCCGCTAAAACAGAAAACATTGAAGCCAATTCAATAGGTAATCATTCCGTCGATTTGACGGTTATCCACGAGGCTACCCGCTGTATAGGTAGTGAGGGTAGTTCTCATGAGGCAGTAAGTAAAATACTAAGGCTGATCTCAGAGATGGTAGGACTTAATCGAGGCAGAGTTTTGCTACCTGACGACGCGACGGGCGGTTTGAAGATACGGTACAGCTACGGGTTGACGCAGGACCAAGTCGATAAAGGACTGTATTCACCGGGAGAGGGCATTACAGGTAAGGTGATGCAGTCGAAGCAGGTTGCGGTGATCCAGAACGTCGATGACGAACAAAATTTCCTCTTCAGAGCCGTAGACAGGGAAGTGCTTCCTGAGGAAGTGGTTTCGTATCTTGCGGTACCGATATTAAAGGATCATGACTGCCTTGGTGTCCTCGCTGCACACCGACTAAGAATACGACCCCGGTCGATCCAGTCGGATCTTTTACTCCTCAGAGTAATAGCTACAATGGTGGCTCAAATAGTGACCATCGACGCGCTCATATTGGAAAGGACCGCGAGACTCAGACGAGAAAATACGGAACTACGAGAGGCATTGGCGGCCAGGCAGGCGTCTAATAATGGAATTTTGGGTGAGAGTCAGAGCCTGAAAGACGCGCTGTCGACGACCTTACAAGTCGCCGAGCAGCCAGTGTCGGTTCTTCTTACCGGCGAGTCAGGGACCGGTAAAGAACGTTTTGCGCAGATCTTGCATTTGAATAGTGCTCGTCGTGACAAACCATTCGTGGCAATCAATTGTGCAGCGATTCCTGAAAATCTTTTGGAGTCAGAATTATTCGGTTATGAGAAAGGCGCTTTCACTGGCGCAGCCGCCACTAAGAAAGGAAAGTTCGAATACGCACACGGCGGTACCGTTTTTTTGGATGAGATCGGTGACCTAACATTCGAACTACAGGCTAAACTCCTTCGAGTCTTACAAACGAACGAGGTTTACAAAGTGGGGTCCACTACACCGGTTTCCGTCGATGTAAGGATTGTCGCTGCCACCCACAAAGATCTTCAATTGGCTGTCAATCAAGGTCAGTTTAGACTCGATCTTTACTACCGCCTAAGTGTGTTCCCAATTCATCTGCCGGCTCTGAGAGAACGGGGGAACGATGTAGAGCTGCTGTCCCGTCATTTTTTGCTGATTGCTAACACTGAATATGGCAAAAATCTTTACTGTGGTCCCGTTGCCCTGAGACATTTAGCGAGGTACGAATGGCCCGGGAATATCCGGCAATTGGAGAATGTTCTGCGGCGTCTGGTCCTCAGCTCGACTGGTTCAGAGATTTCTCCTGATAGTGTGGTTAAGGTTTTGGAAGCCGAATCCGCGATTGGTTCGTATTTTAAACCGTCAGCTTCAGGACCTCCTGGCACGCCAATGGACGATCCTGCTGAAAGCAGGCTAAGCATTCCGAAAATGATGAATGTCGGTGATCCTCAAGCCAGACCATACGGTTGGGTGTCCGTGGACGAAAGGGGCAGTATAGAAGGTGCGCTTAAGGAGACTTTTGGAAATAAGACCCAGGCTGCAAGAATCCTCGGTATGTCGTTGCGGCAGTTGAGATATCGAATGCAAAAATTAAACATCAACTAGACCATATATTCTAAAACGATATAACAAAATTATTTTTTATTCCTTTAAGTTCCCAAAATCAGATGCCAGACTAGGATTGTAGGAAATGATTTAGGGCAGAACTGTTTTCGCTACGTCGCTCAGAGTCGCGCGAAAAAGTCTTGCATTTACCGAAGATCGCTAGNCGAAGATGCGATGAATACCAATCAATGTCACCTAATGCAAANGACATTGTCGGACAATGTCNAANTTACGATCGGCTNGGTNAAAAAAAAGTTAATTTTTTCAGTGGGTTAATTGCANAAAAAAGTTGGCTTGGTTTCTGCTAAACATTCGTAGGATTTAGAGGAGAAGTAAAATGTCTTTAACAGCCGAAACTATCACTACAACACTCCGTCCNATCGATGGCGAGGGGTTGGCGCAATTTGCGACGAAGGGGAGAGATAATCCGGAAGCGCGTGGCACCAACAAAGTCCACACGATGACCGATGGTCAGTATAGGACGATCAGCCATGTCAATGGCCATGAGGTTGTGGTTGATGAACCATTACATCTAATGGGGGAAGATACNGCGCCAGCACCAGGAGAGATCGTTCTATCAGGTCTCGGCGGATGTTTGTGCGTAGGGATTACGGCGGTAGCGACATGGAAGAACGTGAAGCTATCAAAGCTCGAAGTGAAGATGGAGGCGGACATAGGTAATTCAGCNGCGTGGGGCGCAGGCGGGGCGGAAAGGCTACCAGAGCAGATGGGATTTCAGGAGATCCGGGCGAGTGTGATTATTGAGGGTGATGCCACACAGGAGGAGCTGGACGAGATNGTGGAGCGAGCAAACTATTTCTCGCCGGTCGCCAACAGCATGAGAAACCCNATCGCATTTAGCATTGGCCGNGANAAGTAGTTGACGGGGAGATACGTTATGGGAAGTTTTCTTCGGGGAAAGGATCTTGCGTGGTTTGANGACGACCAGATCTTGAANGATGTTGCAGAGATTGCGGAGACTAAGCTAAAGCCGCTAGCCAATAGGATCGATCAGGAGGGCTTCTATCCGAGCGCAGTCATGTCGGAGTTAGCTGCAGCGGGTGCCTACTGCGGTCACCTGCAGAGGTATGGCTCTCGTTACGACCTCGCTATTGATGCGATGGCTGAAATAAGTCGGCACTGTGGNTCTACCGGATTTATGTCTTGGTGTCATGACGTGTGTGGACTCTACATGGAGCAATCGGGAAANAGCGCGCTAATCGCTCGGTTAGACAACCATGTACGGGGAATCACGCTTGGTGGGACTGGCCTTTCGAATCCAATGAAGGCNCTGACCGGCATTGAGAAGATGGCCTTGAAAGCAGAAAAAGTCGATGGCGGCTANATNGTGAACGGTTGCTTGCCCTGGGTCAGCCATATTGTGGAGAATGGGTACTGCGGTGTGATTGCCGGCGTGTCTGCGAAAATGGATCACGAGATAATGTTCCTGTTGGATCTGGATGAGCGGGCGCAATTGAAAGAGTGTCCTAAGTTTTCTGGCATGGAGGGCACAAGCACGTGGGCGATCGAGCTAAGTGATTACTTTGTGAACGAGGATCAGCTGATTGCAGATCCGGTCAGGCCATTCATCAAAAGAGTGAGGCCTGCCTTTGTGTTGCTCCAAACGGGCTTTGGTTTGGGCGTGACGCAGGGTGCGATCGATTCGATGATCGAAGTCGAGGGTTCGTTGGGACACGTCAATCAGTTCCTGCATGACCGGCCGAGCGAACTGCAACCAGAGTTAGACCGTTTGAAAGCTAAAATTCATGAGCTTAGCTCTGATATTTTCAGCGGCTCACTGGAAGTGCTTGTGGACGTGTTAGACGTGCGAGCCCAGGTGTCTGAGTTATCCCTGCGAGCCACACAGTCGGCGCTCCTGCATCAAGGAGCACGCGGCTACCTAATGAGCTCGCCGGTCCAACGCCGAATTCGTGAGGCTCATTTTGTAGCGATCGTCACACCAGCTATTAAGCATCTCCGCTGGGAAATGTCGAAGCTGATGAAGGCTGACTTGGCCGCATGAGGGCAGGGCTAGAGACTAAGCAGCTCTATATCTGCCGTGCGTGTGGTCTGATTTATGATGAAGAAAAGGGCGATCCCGATAGTGGCATAGCCCCAGGTACTCGTTTTGAAGACATCCCCGACGATTGGGAGTGTCCACTCTGCGGTGTGACAAAGACTGATTTTGAGCCTTTTGAGCCATTCGAGGCGCCAGACGTCGGAGAGGTATTGGGGTTCAACGGAGGGATCGTCGTAGTCGGAGCGGGTATCGCGGGGTGGAACGTAGTCAGGGCCATCCGTGGTATAGACGCCACGATCCCGGTCCTGATGATCACCGCTTGCTCAGGAGATAACTACCATAAGCCCCAACTATCTGTCGCTATCGGACAAGATACCGACAGAGCATCACTAGTGACTACGGTGGGGCGGGATCAAGCAAACGAATTTGGTATCAGCCTGTTGGCTGATACATTCGTGATCGGGATCGATAGTACAACGCGTCGAGTGCGAACAACCCGCGGGACTTACACATACACCGCATGTGTGATTGCAGCAGGTGCTCGACCCTTCAGACCCCCGGCCTTAGCTGGGGCAGCGTTGTTTACAGTTAACCACATCGATGACTGGGAGCGGTTATCGGCGATGATCGCAAACTCTGTTCAAACTAGGGCAGTTGTGATCGGAGGTGGACTGATCGGTTGTGAATTGGCCGAGAATCTCGTTAGTAAATGTCAGTCAGTCACAGTCATCGAGAAACAGGATCTTCCGTTGGGTAGCCTCATCCCGGAGAAGGCGGGCCAAAGACTTCTCGAGCATCTTAATGATATAGACGTTAATTTTCTTGGGTCGAGTACTGTCACGCATGTAGTGGAGGGAGATGGTTGCTCGACAGTTTGTCTGGAGGCCGGTACAACACTCGAGGCCGATCTGATCATTCTAGCCACAGGCCTGGTGACCGACCAACGGATCGCCAAAAGCGCCGATCTCAAGTTTGACAATGGTCTGATAGTTGATTCAAAAACACTCGAGACTAGTCAGAAAGGAATATATGCCCTCGGGGACTGTATCGCATTCGAGGGCCGTCCGTCCCGTTATGTGGAGCCCATAATTAAACAGGCAAAAGCTATTGCGCACGCTATCGTCGGTAAAGCCGCTCCTTACGAGCACAGAGAACCGGTAGTTCGCGTAAAGACACCAAAGTTACCAATTACCATCGAGGGTTTGGTTCAGCCAGAAACGGCCTGGATCACGAAGGTCGATACGGAGACACTTTTAGTCATGGAGCAGGTGGACGGAAGTAGCAGATCGAAAGTTTCAATTGGACGTTAATGAAAGAGGAAAAGTTATGATTAGTTCTAGAGACCAAGTCACAGAGCATCTAGTATCGAACAAAGTGAGGTTGGGGATCCAATGGTCTGACGTTGCAAACGAAGTCGGCCTGTCGAAAGAGTGGGTGACAGCTGCCTGTCTCGGTCAGATGGCTATGGAGAAAGCCCATGCTGAGGTCGTCGGCAAGATATTCGAATTATCCGATGAGGAAGTAGCGTGGTTGCAGATTGTCCCATACAAGGGTTCGCTCCCCACCGCTGTCCCTACGGATCCACTAATCTACCGTTGGTATGAGGTCGTTAATGTGTATGGGACGACTATCAAAGAACTGATCCACGAAGAGTTCGGAGACGGGATAATGAGTGCGATCGATTTCTCTATGGATATTCAGCGCGAGCCTGATCCAAAAGGAGACCGCGTAAATGTGGTCTTATCAGGGAAGTTTCTTCCATACAAAACTTTTTAGTGGCGTTTGCCTGAAAATTTAAGCTCGAATCGGACCAGNTGATNATTTCCCCANGGCCATTCNAGCTAATACTNTNCTAATGTTNAGTAANGCAGCGTCGGCCGTCNNTAACACCTAGGGTAATGGTTTAAACCCTGAATACATATCACTGGATTTGGGCNCAATTATGTTGNGTCCGTATGGTACANTTTTGAGCTATTGGCTTCGTTAGATAANCGGGAGTTGAAAATGCTCACATTGGCTTCTCGNAGGCCCCNCCACGCTCTATTCAGANTCNNTTTATGCGTGTTTTAGTCACCGGTTCGGCCGGCTTCATCGGGTCGNCNGTCAGTCNTCGTCTACTTGATCGTGGTGACGAGGTTGTGGGTTTGGATAACTATAACGATTACTACGAAGTCTCGTTAAAGCAGGCTCGCGGACAGCGTCAGNACNNGGAACGACAAGGCTACGCAGAAATACGCGCGAGTGTGGAAGATAGAGACGCGTTAGAGACGCTTTTTAAGACCCATCAGATTGATCGAGTGGTGCACCTGGCTGCCCAGGCAGGTGTTCGATATTCGCTTGAAAATCCGGATGCCTACGTGGACGCCAATCTGGTTGGTTTTATGAATATTCTGGAGTGCTGTCGACATCACACTGTTGATCATTTGGTGTATGCATCATCAAGCTCTGTCTACGGTGCTAACGAATCACTACCATTTCGTGTGGAGGATTCAGTCGACCATCCGGTAAGCCTTTATGCTGCGACCAAGAAAGCCAACGAGTTGATGGCTCATACCTACAGTCACCTGTTTGGGTTACCCACGACAGGCCTCAGATTCTTTACGGTCTATGGCCCATGGGGTCGGCCTGACATGGCGCTATTTAAGTTCTCTCGGGCGATCTTAACCGGTGGAACCGTCCAATTATTTAACGGTGGTCATCACAAGCGTGATTTCACATTCATCGCGGACATTGTGGATGGGGTGATTGGTACGTTGGATCAAATCGCAGCGCCTGATCCTGCATATGACCCCTTGGTGCCGAATCCAGGCACATCGAACGTCCCATGGCGTGTATACAATATTGGATCCGATCGACCGGTTGATTTGATTTGTTATCTCGAGCTGATTGAAGATGCATGTGGCCAGAAAGCCCGTGTTGAATCGCTTCCCATGCAACCCGGAGATGTAATTGCAACCCACGCCGATGTGTCGGCTCTGAAAGCGGCAATTGGTTACGCTCCAAAGGTCACGGTGGAAGAAGGCATTCCGCAGTTTGTCGACTGGTTTAGAAGTTACTACGGCTTATAGGAGGACGCTTTACTTCAGGTGTGAAGGCTGTATACTTCGCCGCTCTTTAGGCGCGTAGCTCAGTTGGTTAGAGCGCCACCTTGACATGGTGGAGGTCGTTGGTTCGATTCCAATCGCGCCTACCAAATTACAACCAAATCGGATGGCCCTTGGTATAGGTCGCCAGATCGGAGTTGGAAATGACTGTAATTACCCTTCCTGATGGATCCAAGCGTGAGTTTGACGGTCCGGTTTGTGCAATGGACGTCGCTGAATCGATTGGCCCAGGACTTGCGAAAGCAACCATTTGTGCTCGCGTCGACGGCGAGTTAAAAGATACCTCTGATATCATCAGTCACGACGCAAATGTGTCGCTGATTACAGCTAAGGACTCTGAGGGTCTCGAAGTCATCCGTCACTCATTCGCGCATTTAGTCGGTCACGCGGGCAAGCAGCTTTTCCCCGGAATCAAGATGGCGATCGGGCCAGTCATCGAGCATGGGTTTTATTACGATGTTGATTATGAGCGGCAGCTGATCCCTGAGGATTTAGAAGTGCTCGAACAACGAATTCAAGAACTGGTGAAGACCGATTACCCAGTGATGAAACAGTGGGCTTCGCGTGAAGAAGCGATTGCGGCCTTTAAAGAGCGTGAAGAGCCTTACAAGCTTGAGATTATCGAACAGGATATTCCTGACGATGGTCATGCGATTGGCTTGTATCATCATCAAGAATACACCGATATGTGCCGTGGGCCTCATGTTCCCAACACGCGGTTTCTTCGTCACTTCAAGTTGACCAATGTGACCGGTGCTTATTGGCGCGGTAATGTTGATAATAAACAGCTGCAGCGGATCTACGGGATCGCGTTTACATCCAAGCATGATCTGGATGCGCATTTAAAGTACTTAGAAGAAGCGGCTAAGCGGGATCACCGGAATCTGGCAAAGACGTTGGACCTCTTCCACTTGCAGGAAGAAGCGCCAGGCATGGTGTTCTGGCATCCAAATGGCTGGACTGTGTATCGCGTGCTTGAAGATTACATTCGTGATCGTCTTGAGCATTCTGGTTATCAAGAAATTCGCACTCCACAACTTGTTGATCAACGGCTATGGGAAGCGTCGGGCCACTGGGATAAGTACCAAGAAAACATGTTTGTGACATCGAGTGAAAGCCGTGATTATGCGGTGAAACCGATGAATTGCCCCTGTCACGTGCAGATCTACAACAAGAAGATCACCTCATATCGTGAACTTCCGATTCGGTTGGCCGAGTTCGGCTCATGTCATCGAAACGAACCAACAGGTTCGTTGCATGGATTAATGCGCGTGCGGAATTTTGTTCAGGATGATGCTCATATTTTCTGCACTGAAGACCAGATTACCGATGAGGTGAAGACATTCAATCAACTGCTGACCGAGGTCTATTACGATATGGGCTTCGACGACATGATTGTGCGGATTTCAACGCGGCCTGAAAAGCGGGTAGGTGATGATAAGACCTGGGATAAAGCAGAAAAAGCGCTCTCTGATGCATTGGATGACTTGGGTGTCGAGTGGGGGGAACTTCCTGGCGAAGGTGCCTTTTATGGACCAAAAATTGAGTACTCGTTGAAAGATTGTTTGGGCCGTGTATGGCAATGCGGAACGATGCAAGTCGATTTTTCGATGCCGGGTCGTCTTGGCGCAGAATATGTGGCTGAAGACGGGTCGAAACAGACGCCTGTCATGTTGCATCGCGCGATATTGGGAAGTTTGGAGCGTTTTGTCGGCATTTTACTCGAAAATACGGCAGGTTTACTGCCGCCGTGGTTGTCTCCGACGCAAGCAATTGTCCTGACAATCACTGATTCACAGCATGAATATGCAAAAAATGTGGAAAAAATGCTTGTCGCTCAAGGTCTTCGGGTTAAATCCGATTTGCGCAATGAGAAGATCGGCTATAAAATCCGCCACCACACTTTACAGCGTGTCCCCTATTTGTTGGTGATCGGTGATAAAGAAGTGAACAACCAGCAGGTGGCTGTGCGGACCCGGATGGGCGAAGATCTTGGGGCGATGGATTTACATGCCTTTGCCGACAAGCTTCACAGCGAGATCGGGATGCNCGGTCGNTTTGGTANTNAATCGGAGACAGAGTAATCAGAAGAGCACAACCCAAAGGTGCGCCGGGTGAAAAGCGCACACTGATCAATGAAGAAATTCGCNCCTCNAAAGTGCGGTTGATCGGTCCAACAGGTGAACAAATTGGTGTAGTGAACACAAATGACGCGCTTGTGGCAGCTCGTGAGAACGATCTTGATCTTGTGTTGATTGCTGAGTCATCAGATCCTCCAGTTGCCAAAATCATGGATTTTGGCAAACGGTTGTACGAAGAGAAAAAAGCCAAGGCGGCTGCGAAGAAAAAGCAGCACCAACTGCAGGTGAAAGAGATTAAATTTCGTCCGGGAACGGACGTTGGAGACTACCAGGTCAAACTGCGCAACCTGGTGCGTTTCCTCGAGGACGGCGATAAGGCCAAGGTAACCATTCGGTTCCGAGGCCGTGAAATGGCCCACCAAGAACTCGGCATGCAAATGTTGGAGCGTTTGGAAAAGGACCTCGAAGAGTATGGAGTTGTCGAAGCGCGCCCGAAATTAGAGGGCCGTCAGATGATCATGGTCTTCGCGCCGAAAAAGAAGTGAGAGCAACATGCTCTAATGCGGAGTGAAAAGGAAATATGCCAAAACTCAAAAGTAACTCAGGCGCGCTAAAGCGTTTTAGGCCGACTGCAAAAGGCTTTAAGCACAAGCAGTCTTTCCGTAGCCATATTCTGACGAAGAAGAGTACCAAGCGTAAGCGTCATTTACGCGGTACCTTGATGGTTGCAGCCTCTGATATCAAGCTGATTCATCGCATGCTTCCAGGTGTTCGGTAACAGGAGAGACCCATGCCAAGAGTTAAACGCGGTGTCACCGCACGTGCGAGTCACAAGAAAGTTCTGAAGCAGGCGAAGGGATACTACGGTGCCCGTTCGCGCGTGTTTCGTGTTGCTAAACAAGCGGTAATCAAAGCGGGTCAGTACGCATACCGTGACCGCCGTCAGAGAAAGCGTCAGTTCCGTGCGCTTTGGATTGCCCGTATTAACGCCGGTGCGCGTGAATGCGGTTTGAGCTACAGCCGTTTCATCGATGGTCTGAAAAAGGCCAATATTGAAATGGATCGTCGTGTACTCGCAGATCTTGCTATGAACGAGAGGGTTGCCTTTGCTGCACTCGCAGAGCAAGCAAAGCAAGCGCTCGAACAGGCGAACGCTTAATTTCAAACCTTCAGGGTGACTGAAGGGAAGGCCGCCTGGACAACCTCCTCGCGGCCTTTTTTATGCTGTTGGACTCCAAATGGACAATTTACAGAGTATTCAAGATAAGGCCTTGGTGTTAATCGAATCCGCAGATTCGCTGGCGCACCTTGATGATGTACGCGTGAAATTTCTTGGTAAGAAGGGATTGATTAGTGCGCAAATGAAGACACTTGGCCAATTGTCTGCTGAAGAACGGCCAGAAGCTGGCGCGAAGATCAACGCGGTCCGTGCCCGCGTGACAGAAGCGCTTGAGGCCAAGAAGAGAACCCTTGAAGTCGAGGCTGAAACTCAGAGTTTGTTGCGTGACGCTGTGGATGTGACCATGCCGGGTCGTCCGCAAGAAATCGGAGGGTTGCATCCGGTGACGCGCACGCTTGACCGGTTGAATCGACTGTTTGCAAGTCTTGGTTATACGGTCGTAACAGGTCCTGAGATAGAGGATGACTGGCACAACTTTGAGGCCCTGAATATCCCATCGCATCACCCCGCGCGAGCAATGCACGACACTTTCTATTTTGACGATGGTCAGGTATTAAGAACGCATACTTCACCTGTGCAGATTCGGACTATGGTGAGTGAAGAACCGCCAATCCGCATTGTGGCACCAGGGCGTGTCTATCGGTGTGATAGTGATTTAACGCACACACCGATGTTTCATCAGATTGAAGGCTTAGTGGTTGATCAAGACATCAGCTTTGCCGATCTTAAAGGCACGATCATTACCTTCTTAAATCGCTTTTTCGAGGCAGATCTTGATGTTCGATTCAGACCGAGCTATTTCCCGTTCACAGAACCATCCGCTGAAGTCGATGTCCAATGCGTGATGTGTGAAGGCTCAGGATGTCGTGTGTGTTCTCACACTGGCTGGCTTGAGGTCATGGGGTGCGGCATGGTGCATCCGACAGTCTTTGAGCAAACGGGCGTCGATACCTCTGTCTACACAGGCTTTGCATTTGGTATGGGTATTGAGCGTTTAGCGATGCTCCGATACGGAATTGGTGATCTTCGCCTGTTCTATGAAAACGATTTACAGTTCCTCAACCAGTTTCACGGATAGACATGAAAGCAAGTATCTCTTGGCTGAAGAGCCTGTGTCCGACTGATTTATCGGTCGATGAAATTGTCAGCCGATTGACGATGGCTGGACTTGAAGTGGACGGCGTTGAAGCTGCCGCCAAGCCGTTTACACATGTTGTTGTCGGCGAGGTGCTTTCCGTCTCTCAGCATCCGGATGCGGATAAGTTGAATGTGTGTGAAGTCACCGACGGTGAATCAACCTATCAAGTCGTTTGTGGTGCGCCTAATGTGCGAGCCGGTCTAAAGGTTCCTTTTGCACGCGTTGGTGCTGTGATCGGTGAAGACTTTAAAATTGAACAAGCCAAGCTTCGTGGTGTTCAGTCAAATGGCATGCTCTGTGGTGCTGACGAGTTAGGTCTGTCAGACGAACGTGACGGCTTAATGGAGCTGCCAGATTTTTTTGTGACAGGTTCCGACTTTGCCGAACAGTTGTCACTTCCTGATGAGGTGGTGGAAGTTGATCTCACACCGAACCGCGGTGATTGTTTGTCGATTACAGGTTTAGCTCGTGAGCTTGGCGTTTTGAGCCAAGCTCAGGTTTCGTTTGTTGACTGTGACCCTGTGGATCCCGAATCTGACGAAACGCACGATGTGTATTTGTCGGCGCCAGAGGGTTGCCCATGTTACGTCGGTCGTGTCATCGAGAATGTTGATGTAAGTCGCCCAACGCCGGTTTGGATGGTCGAGCGTTTGCGCCGAAGTGGTGTTCGTTCAATTGATGCAATTGTGGATATTACCAACTACGTCATGCTAGAACTCGGACAACCTATGCACGCGTTCGACCGTGATCAATTGGTCGGGGCAATCGATGTACGGATGGCGAATGATGGCGAGCAACTGGTGCTTCTTGATGGGAAAACACTCACATTGACCAATGATGTTTTAGTGATTGCTGACCAAGAAAAACCATTGGCGCTAGCCGGAATCATGGGTGGTGAGCATTCCGGTATTTCTGAGAAAACAACGTCAGTCTTTCTCGAGAGTGCATATTTCAATCCAATCACAGTTGCTGGTAAGGCGCGGTGCTATGGATTGCATACAGACGCGTCAGCACGCTTTGAACGNGGCGTTGACTGGCAGTTGGCTGAGCGTGCGTGCCAGCGTACGACAGCGCTCTTGATTGAGATCTGCGGCGGTACGCCTGGCCCAGTGATGATTACTGATAACGAGCAAGCACTCCCAACAATGCATGTTGTTGAGTTGTCAAACGCGCGGATTGAACAGCAACTCAAAATTAATCTNTCGACAGAAGCAATTCAGCAGATGCTNGAAGCGCTNGGGTTTGGCGTCGAAGTGGTCGATGGTGGGTTCCGCTGTGTNGCGCCAAGTTGGCGCTTTGATGTTTCCATCGAACAAGATTTGATTGAAGAAATCGCACGAATCTACGGATACAACAANCTGCCGACATCGTTGCCAGCTCAAGCGCTGACGATGGCTTCTGTCCCAGAGACCGATACACCACTCATGCGTTTAAAGCATTATTTGGTGGATCAAGATATTCAGGAAGCNATTACTTACTCGTTTGTTGATCCGGAAACACANGCGNTTCTTGGTGATGGTATTGCGGGTGTTCGCCTTGCTAATCCNATTGCTTCGAACCTCGCGGAAATGCGTCGNTCNTTGCTTNCAGGCTTGGTTGAAGCCGTTCGCCACAACGTNAACCGTCAAGCATCTCGCGTCCGATTGTTCGAAACAGGACAGTGCTTCGTATCNCAAGGCGATGAACTCGACCAATCTGAACGCGTTGGTATCGCAATCTATGGACAGAGCGATCCACTGCATTTCAGTGGTGACCGTGCGGTCGACTTCTTTGACCTGAAAGGCGTGGTTGATGGACTCGGTATGATTAATGGTGGAGCCNAATTGAACTGGGNGCCATCAGAGCATCCAGCGTTGGCCCCAGGCCAGACAGCGAGCGTCAGTTTGGACGGCAAAGTCCTCGGTGTTGTTGGTCGACTGCATCCAAAGTTGGCGCGAGAGCTCGATTTGCCGAAACCTTTGTTCTTGGCGGATTTGGCACTTTCTCCGCTTTTATGTGGACAAGTTACTGCTTTTAAAGCAATTTCGCGTTACCCTANAGTGCTTCGNGATTTAGCGATCGTCGTTGATGGTGGCGTCNCGTGGCAGCAGATTGTTGATGCGATAACAGGTCTTTCAGACGCACGCATCCAATCGGTTNAATTATTTGATNTGTATCGTGGAANGGGGGTTCCTGAAGGGCGCCANAGTCTTGCACTCTCACTGAGTTTGCAAGATCCAGAGAAGACTCTGGATGACACGGCNATTCAAGAATTAGTGGACCAGGTTGTTCAGGTTCTGCATGAACAAACTGGCGCAGAGTTAAGAGGATAAGCACAGTGGCGGCACTNACAAAAGCNGATTTATCTGAACATCTTAACGATGTTGTNGGATTGAATAAGCGCGAAGCCAAGGAAATGGTCGAAATCCTTTTCGATCAACTGGGCGAATCGTTAATTTCCGGCGATNCGGTCCGTCTGTCAGGATTTGGTAACTTTGAACTGAGAGATAAAAACGAGCGTCCGGGCCGAAATCCAAAAACGGGTGAAGAGGTCCCTGTCAGTGCGCGTCGTGTTGTGACATTTCGNGCTGGACAAAAGCTTCGTTCACAAGTTGAGTTATATCACCCACTGGATGATGAGTGAGCACTGTGGATCTCTTCGATGATGATTTGCCCCAGATCCCTGATCGGGTGTATTTCACGATCGGAGAGGCCAGTCGTTTATGTGGTGTAAAACCACATGTCCTAAGATATTGGGAACAAGAATTCGAGCAACTCCAGCCCGACAAGCGTCGTGGTAACCGCCGATATTATCGTTATCAGGATCTGATTATGATTCGTCGTATCAGAGCACTGGTGCACCAACAAGGTTTCACGCTATCCGGCGCAAAGCTGCGGATTCAAGAAGAAGATGAAGCGCGNGTCGAAGCAACGCACNATGATTCCAAAGGGATGGCGCTTCGCGAAGTCATCCGCGAGCTNGAGCAAGTTCGTCGGTTGCTGTCTGATTAGGACGCTGTATACTCTCACGCTNACGGGGCGTGGCGCAGNCTGGTAGCGCACTTGCATGGGGTGCAAGGGGTCGCAGGTTCAAATCCTGCCGTCCCGACCAAGTCGGAACTGTCGATGTCTCAATCAGCATTCACGCGCCTTGAACTCAAAATACCACCGCCAGTGATCGTTGGTTTTGGTGGACTGCTTAACTGGTTTGCGACTCGTTGGGCCAGTGATTTATTTTCACCNCCCTGGCTNGTTATTANTNCTTTGATTNTTGTTTCAGGTGCCTTTGGTGTGGCAGGGGTTTTGGGATGTATNCGGTGCAANACGACTGTTCATCCGTGGAGTCCGGATGAGACCACCGTTCTGGTGACTCAAGGGGTCTTCCGACTGTCCAGAAANCCCATGTATCTGGCATTGTTGCTTCTTCTTCTCGCTTACTACCTTTATCAGCCAACATGGGTAAGTCCGTTCATTTTTATCNTTGTGAGTTGGTATTTAACGCGCTTTCAGATCCTTCCAGAAGAACGAATCTTGTCTGAAAAGTTTGGTGATCAATACCAGCACTATGCGTCTTCGGTGCGCCGGTGGCTCTAGCGCGGAGTCGATCATCACGAGATTGTCATCGATTCGTCATTGACTTTGCCTGAGAACGTGCGACGCTGTAAGGGCTCGTATGCTTAGCATGTGTCCGCCTGACCGCAACACTGACTGGCATTTTAAGTGAAACGCGCGGAGATTCGAGCATCTGCGCAGTTGCGAAGGAAAACGCATGCAAACTGGTAAAGTAAANTGGTTTAACGAAACCAAGGGTTTCGGTTTTATTGTTCCNGATGCAGGTGGTGACGATGCATTCGTGCACGTGACAGCTGTGAAGGAAAATGGGATCGAGCGGTTGGAAGACAACCAACGTGTCGAATTTGACTTGGCAGAGGGCCGTAATGGAAAATTGTCAGTTAAGACATTGAAGTTGATCGACTAATCGATGACCGATTGGCTGTCGGGCATTTAGGTGCCCGTCGCCTCTAACTGTCTATCCGTCTCCAAAACATTGAGTGCAACGGTCTCTCCGACCGAAGGCAATAAAATTGCATCGTCTTGGTAGCCTGCATCCAATGCCGCTTTTTGAAATCGGTATGCTGGCTCAAATGTATTTTCCTGTGATAACTCGATCGTTCCCCAGTGCATCCCCAGTAGCGACTTAGCCTTGATGGCCTTGCTCATCTCTACGGCTTCTTCTGGTGACGCATGAACCGAACGAAGTAGCTTGCGTGGTGCGTAAGCACCGATCCCGATTAACGCAAGATCAATCGGACCATATTTATGACCAGTCTGTCGGAACACAGGTCCCATCGCTGAATCTCCACCGAAGTACACTTTGAACCCGTGATACTCAAACAAGAATGCTGCCCATAGCGATGTATTGGCATCGAATACACCGCGTCTTGAATGATGGATGGCGGGG
The DNA here is from genome assembly GCA_002705325.1 of Gammaproteobacteria bacterium. The sequence goes on from PAFS01000022.1 coordinate 18,700, forward strand.
AGTGCTGTTACTTTAATATCGCCAGCATACGATGTCTGATGCCAGCCAAGTTCCGTCACGTTTTTAAATCCCCGTTTTTTAAACCAGGAAGCGAGGCCTGTCGGACACATGACTTCAACGGTTTCGCGATTCGGCAGATGCTTTAGGGTATGCCAGCATAAGTGATCGTAGTGATTGTGTGAGATCACCAAGGTATCGATCTGACCGAGGTCAGTAATACCGAGGGGAGCTGGAATGAATCGTCGAGGGCCAGCAAAGCTCAATGGGCTTGCGCGATTTGCTAAAAACGGATCCAACACAATCCGTCGACCACCGAGTTGCAAAACGAATGCTGCATGTCCAAGCCATGTAATTGAATGCTCGCTGGCAGCCTCGAGTTGCTGTAATGCAATTTCTGGAGGTACGACATGGTGTTGAGGCCATTCTTTTGGCACCGGCCGAAAGGCTTGTTTGACCACGTAATNCCAAAAATCTTTNNNGTTGCCTGTGGAGTGAGGACTTCCCGGCGGATTGTGGAATCGTTGGCGTTTGGGAAAGGTAAANGTTGCTTTGGTTTGCGTTGACTTGGTGACTGATACGCGTTCTGGATGAATGACAACTGGATCTGACACTCTAAAAGCCTCCCGGTTTTTTTCGAGTGTAAAGACCAAATATGACTAAATTATTGGTGATCTTTGTTCATTAAATTGTCACCAAACTGTCATGATCGATTGACCCAAACTAAATGCNCCCGGTGAGCCACTTGTTCACCACGGAATTGATACGCACAAAGCGCTCCATCATCCAAAGCAACGCTGTAATCTAAACAGACAGCGTGTGGATGTTGGATTCTTGGTGTCCCACGCATCCAGTAATGACCAAAGAAGCAAAGAGGCCCTTCATAATTCGGCGATCCATGGGGTATTGGTAGATCTGGGATAATGTGTCGCTGACTGTCGTCGATCACTGCTGCTTCACGAAAAGTTGTCTGTTCGGGCGCCCACCAATTGACTCGAATGCGCCGACGCTTGATCCCGTAGTAATCTTGAAATGAGATGTCATCAGGTAGTCGCGCCTCAAGTCCATTGAGAAGCGTTTCACGCGCCTCCCAGGGTCTGGAGCCGGAAACCCCCGTTTGCTCATAGAAAGATCGGTCAATCGGGCTCTGTGTGTCTGTGAGCAGTGACGAGAGGTCGGATTGTGCCTCGATATTCCAGCACGCATGCACCGCGCGCACCTGTCCATTGTCGAACCATAAAGGAAGTGTTGCGAACCAGTCGAGTGTTTCTCGATAGCCATTGACATCATTCGCATAGGCATCGAGAAAATCCTGATGTTGCCGGATATGGTTTTCGGTATGACTTCGGACGTATTGACCTGGCTTGTCGATGCGCTCTGTTACAAAGCCAACCGCATTGAATTCATGATTGCCAGTCAGACAGGTTGCATATCCGAGCTCGCATAGCTCTCTGGCAATCTCGACCGTCTCTTTTTGTTCTGGACCGCGATCAATTAGATCCCCAAGGAAAACCAGTTGACCGTCTCCTTGAGTCCAACCATCTGATACAGAGCGCGTGTAGCCGAGNTGAGCGAGTAATTGCTTGAGCTCAGATGCATATCCGTGAATATCGCCAATGAAGTTAATCAACATCTGTACATGCTACGTCAACTAGAGTCGTGGTATCCCGTAATACTGGCCAACAGCAACCATGAGAAATCCGACCAGAAACATCGAACCAAGGACTTTAAANACATCGGTTCGCGTCTTTTGGTTTAGCAAAATGGGGTTGAGGAGCCCAATTGGAAGACCACAGACTGCGAGCGCACAGACAATAGTTCCGAGCCCAAACATTAAGTCGAACATGCGTTATTCCGCTGAATGTGCTTTTGGCCGCAACACCAGTCCAATGATCAAAGCAACAACCGCCATTGCACCCAGAGCACTGACGATCAGTTGCCACAGTGGCCATTGACGNATCTCTTCNGGGANTTGCTTGGTTACAGTCTCGGGAAGAATGGTCGTGACGGTCTCAGGAAGAATCGTCGACATAGTCTCGGTGACAGAGCCATTCGCTTCACTTTTGGCACCTGTTGGATTGGCCTGTTGTGCAGCAATTGTGGATGCAACCTGACCGACTCCCTGGGAAATTTCACTACCGATTTCCATTGCAGGGCGTGCTTCCAGAACCTCGAAAGCCCGCTGCACCTGCCGCTCATACAGCGCATCGAAGCTTTGTACAGTGAGGATTGAGCGTCCAACTGCAGGGCTATCGATTTGCATCGCAAGGGCTTGTCCTTCAGATCTCAATGGATCCACGTTGGCACCAAACGCAACAAAATACTGACGGGTGTCTGCATCGATCCTTTTCCCTTTTCGTGTGATCGATGCACTGAGACCAAGGGTCTGATCGGCACTGATTGTCGGCGGTAACTCGGCGAGGTCGAGCCGAACGTCAGAATCGATCAAAATCCGATCGCTTGGACCAAATTGCTCCGTGAGCGTGTAGCGGCCAGGTGTGGGATTGGACCAAATCAGTGTTTGGTAACCNGCTCCACNGTAGTAGCTCAGGTTATCGTCTTGTTGGTCCACGCCGATGGTTTGCTCATTTGAACGAAGTGCAATTGGTTGTTCGCTACCAAGCCGGATAAGCCGAAGCTGACGAACGTCTGAATCAATTTGAANTTGTTGGTTACGAATCGGTAACTGTTGCGAGCGTAGCGCGAGCTCAAGCGCATCCAGCATGACGGGGATCAGATCACCTGGCTGATTGAGTAGCGTAAAGAGACCTCCGGTTTGAATCGCCATTTGCCGAAGAAGCGGGAGATCCGCTTGATCGGAAAGGGCGATGGTATGAATGCGGCAGTCCCGATCAGTCGCGTTAGGCAGCACAGTCTTCAGGATGCGATCTCTCGAGGCGTTCGAAGCGTCTTTGCCGCCTTTGACGTCAACGATTCCGTCGGTGATCAGAATGACGTGGCAAGCTCCTGTGGTTTGATCACCACTGGCTGTAATTCCTGTGCGAAGCGCACTTTCCATATGAGTGAATAGATCAGTCGAGCCAATGGATGCCTCGATCGGTTGTCTAAGTGCATCCCAACGTGCGTCCACCAGACCATATGGAACGAGTTCGCGGACATCAGATCCAAACAGCCAAATGCCGCCTTGAGATTGATCGGGTAGTAGTGCAGCCAGGAGTGCAGTTGCCGGGCCTCGAACAGATTTTGGATCCGCTTTCTTCATCGAGCCTGACACGTCAACGAGCATCCGCACGTCGGCGGGATTGGCGGTCGCCGTCATGGAAAGAGTGACTGTGATCAGCCCTGTGATAATTTTACAGGCGAACGTCTGGGTGATCTTTGAAATAGTCCAATGCATCTGGATTCGCTAATGCCTCAATGTTTTTGACAATGTCTCCGTGGATAACATTACGCACGGCCAATTCAACGATTTTACCACTTACGGTCCGTGGAAGGTCAGGAACCTGGGCAATCACCTCTGGCACGTGGCGAGGCGTTGTGTTGTTCCTGATTTGCATTTTGATCTGTTGTCGTAATTCATCGTCGAGTTCAAGCCCCTCTCGCAACACAACGAATAAGACAACGCGGACGTCATCGCCGACTGATTGCCCAATCGCCAGTGACTCGAGAACCTCTGGAATTACCTCCACCTGGCGATAAATTTCGGCTGTTCCAATGCGTACACCACCTGGATTGAGTGTCGCATCAGCACGGCCGTAGATCACGAAACCACCATGGTCAGTATATTCTGCAAAGTCGCCATGTGCCCACATCCCGTTGAAGCGCTCGAAGTAGGCTGCTCGATATTTACTGCCATCGGTATCACCGAAAAATTCAACAGGCATCACGGGAAATGGCTTCCGACAGACTAGTTCCCCTTTTTCTCCTTTCACTGATTGCCCTGATTCGTCAACCACGTCCACGGCCAGACCAAGACCAGCGCACTGAAGCTCTCCGCGGTATACAGGCTGAATGGGGCATGAGAGGCAAAAACAAGAAACGATATCGGTTCCACCGGATATCGATCCGAGTAGCAGGTCCGCCTTAATTTCTCGATAGACATACTCAAACGATTCATGCGCGAGTGGTGATCCGGTCGATAGAACCGTTTTAAGTGACTTCAGCGCGTGTTGCTCGGCGGGCTTGTAATCATGTTTTTCAATCGCGGCGATAAATTTGGCGCTGGTTCCAAAAACGTGCCAGTCGTCTTGGTCACATAGCTCCCACAGTGTTTTAGCTCCTCGGACAAACGGCGATCCATCATAAGTCACGATGGTTGCTTTGGAGGCTAATGAAGCGAGCAGCCAATTCCACATCATCCAACCGCAGGTTGTGTAATAAAACACACGATCAAAGGGCTGGATATCAACATGATACCGATGCTCTTTCACCAGTTGGATCAGGGCTCCGCCTTGGCTGTGTACAATGCATTTCGGAATACCCGTCGTTCCGGAGCTGTAGAGAATAAAACCAGGATGATTGAATGGAGTGTGTTCGAATGCGAGTGCGTGATCACCTGAGACCACATCATCATATGCAATCACTTTGCAACCTGGTCGAGAAATTTCGCCTGCCTTTACCTTTGGACATGGCCCATCAAAGATGATTGCTGAGGTCACAGAGACTAGCTCGACCAGCAACCCATTCACTCGGTCTGTTAAGTCGATCGATTTGTTGTTGTACTGAGTTGTATGTGCTGCGACCAGCGCTTTCGGCTTCGTTTGTCCAAAGCGGTCGAGGACGCCCTGCACACCGAAGTCGGGCGAGCAACTTGTCCAAATTGCACCAAGAGACAGTGTGGCAAGGGACGCGATGACGGCTTCTGGCCCGTTGCTGACGAAGCCAGCAACAACATCATGTTTTCCGATCCCGAGGGACTGTAACGTATTTCTCAGATTCGCCACACATTGTCTTAGCTCGCCCCAACTCAATCCCATACGGGTACCAGCTTCAGTGTATGAAATCACCGCGATCTGAGAGTCATCTGCATCATGACCGAGACAGTTTTCTGCGAAATTTAAAGTCGAATTCGGATAAAATTTGGCACCTGGCATCGCGCCACGATCTGTGAGCGTCGGAGAGCAACGAGTACCGATGAGATCTGCATGCTCCCAGACACCGTCCCAAAAAGATTCTGGCTCGTGAACACTCAATTGATGCAGATCTTGGTAGTCGTGGATTGATCGTCCGAGTTTGGCGTTGAAGTGTGCCATCAAGTCGGTGATGCTGGCTTGAGCAATGCGTTCGGGAGTGGGCGTCCACAGCGCTGTCATGGTCTTTTTATCCTCAATTCCAATGGTCGAGAATTCTAGCAGAAGCATTTTTACTGGTGGTGTTTGGTTTACGACTATTGCATGCAATCATCAACTTGAATTGTTGTGCATTGCAACNTAATTTCCAGTTATTGCAATGCACAAACTTGAAGAGGACTGAATCGTGTTCGATCAATTATTGAAGCAAAATGAAGAAATGTTGAAATCAATGCAGTCGATGATGAATCTGGATGCATTTGAAAAGACCATGAAGCCAATGACCGATCTACTTNAGCTGCAGCGCTCAATNCTTGAATCATTAGCGGAAGAACAAACACAGCTGTCAACAGAAATGATGGCCGATGCGCTGGAAGAAGCACGTGCTGTGTGTCAGTGCGAATCAATGCCTGAATTGATGGAAGTTCATAAAAAATTCCTTCAGAAGTACCAAGAGAAAATGGCTGAGCTTGCAAAAAAGCAAGCATCGTCGTGGACTCAGGTCAGTGAAGAAACGTTGAATCTTNTGAAGAAAAATACTGAAGAAATNGCAAAGTCGTTGAACAAGTAATTCTCGCGATCAAAAAACCCCTGCCTGAGATATCAGTCGGGGGTTTTTTAGACCTGCGCGTTCTCTTAAAGACGGACCCTGACGTAGTCACCAGGAGCGGGGACAATTTCCTTGAACTCCGTGTTGGTCTCAATTTGGCGCGCTGGCACTTGCTTCGAATCGTGCTGATCGAGCCACTGATGCCAATGATTCCACCAAGACCCTGGGTGATCTGTTGCTGTTTCCAGCCAATGATCAGCACCCTGTCCCATCTCACCATCGGTCCAGTAATTTCGTTTATTTTTCGCTGGCGGATTGATGACGCCTGCAATATGACCCGATCCACCGAGCACAAACTCGACATCTCCGCCAACAAGATCCGTTCCCAAAAATGTGGTTTTCCATGGTGCAATGTGGTCTTCAATTGCAGAGAGGAAATACATCGGTGTTTTGACTTTGTTCAATTCAACTGGCTTATCGCAACAAGTGAATCCACCCGGCTGTGAAAGACTGTTATTCACATACATTTCACGGATGTAGGTGTTGTACATTGTTGCAGGGAGATTGATTGGGTCTGAATTCCAGTAGAGAAGGTCAAATGGCGGTGGTGTTTTCCCTTTCAGGTAATTATTCACCACATATGACCAGATCAAATCGTTAGACCGGAGCATATTAAAGCCAAGTGCGAGGCTTTTGCCCGACATGACTCCGTCTTTTGACACCTGTGCCTCGCGCATGTCGACTTCTTCTTCATCGAGGAACACACCCAGGTCGCCCGGATCTGAGAAGTCGAGAAGCGTTGTCAGAAATGTCGCTGAGGCGATACTTGCGTCGCGCTTCTTTTGCATCACGCCGAGTGCAGAACCTAAAATCGTCCCGCCGATACACCAAGCGACTGCGTTCATTTTCTTTTCGCCGGTAATCTCTTTGACAACGCGTGTTGCCTCAAAAATTCCATCCTGAACATAGTCATCCCAACCAATATGACTGTAGTCGGGTGTGGTGTTAACCCATGAAATCAAGAACACAGTATTCCCCTGATCCACGCACCATTTCACGTATGAATTTTGTGGCTGTAAATCGAGAATATAAAACTTGTTGATACACGGAGGTACGATCATTAAAGGGCGTTGATGAACGGTCTCTGTCGATGGAGAGTATTGAATCAATTCAAATAAGTGATTACGGAAGACAACCGATCCCTCGCTCACCCCAATATTTTCACCGAGAACAAAGGCCGATTCATCGGTCATGGTGATACGACCTTTTTCAAGGTCAGTCATGAGATTCTGAAGTCCATCAACTAAGCTTTGACCATTGGTCTCCATCGCTTCTTTGAGTACGTCAGGATTTAAGGTGACAAAATTGGATGGACTCATCGCATCGATGAAATACTGGGTGTAAAACTTCAGCTTCTCTTTTTCTTTCCCTTCGACCGGAATGGCGTCAGTGGACTTACTCAGCACGTCAGCTGTGAGCAGATAGGACTGCTTGATAAAATCGAAGACCGGAAGTTTTGACCACTCATCTGAATCAAAGCGACGGTCTTTCTGTGGCTGAAAATTCATTGTCCCGCTCATCAGATCAGTCCACACCTTGAATTGATCTTGCTGATATTTGGTCACCATTTCGAGCCAGCCTTGCGGATTTGTCCAAGGNTGCATNACCAANTGAGTCCAGACATCGGTGAGATTTTTAACAATATCTGCNGTGTCTTCAGAGCGCATNAAGCCCTGCAGAAGGCGCTTACTTTCTGCATNCATGGATTCGAAAAGTTNTTCCGGTGCTTGCTGATTTTCAGTGCTCACNTCCNTNTCCNCTTAATAAAAANGCNGATAGTNTATTGTGCATCGCACAAAAAAGAAAGNCNACAACGAGAATTCGGTGTCGGCTCTTGGGCNNTGGCCCTAGAACATGTGCTGTCCACCGTTGATTGCAAGGTTTGATCCTGTGACGAAGGCCGCACGTTCTGAGGCAAGGAAAGCGACTGCATAGGCAATTTCGTCTGGGTTACCCAGTCGGCCAACCGGAATTGTTGATGCAATTTTCTCGAGTATTTCATCNCCAATCGCAGCAACCATCGCTGTCATGATGTAGCCAGGACTGACTGTATTCACAGTCACACCTTTTGATGCGACTTCTTGAGCAAGTGATTTTGTNAACCCGTGCATCCCCGCTTTCGCCGCAGCATAGTTCGACTGACCGAATTGTCCCTTTTGGCCGTTGACCGAACTGATATTAATGACGCGGCCCCACTTTTCTTCGAGCATTCCGTTGATAACAAGGCGAGTTATATTAAAGACTGATCGCAGGTTTGCATGCATAACCTGATCCCATTGTTCGAGTGTCATCTTGCGAAAAGTCGAATCACGCGTGATTCCAGCGTTATTGACCAGACAGTGGATGTTGCCATGTTTTTCGACGACTCCCTCGACGCATTGCCGTGCTGATTCTGAATCAGAGACATCACCATAGGCGATATCGAATTCAAAGCCCGCTGCACGCTGTTCGTCTCGCCATGCTTTGGCTTTTTCATGGTTGCCCCCGGAGTTATAGCCTGCGACGACTGTTAATCCTTGGGTAAAAAGTTCTTGGCAAATTGCGGTTCCAATACCACCAGTACCACCTGTGACTAGTGCAATACGCTTCGACATGCTGAGCTCCGTGCAGTTCTTTTCAATAAAGCGGTACTATTAGTCACCGGATTGAAGAGAGATGCAAGTGTGTCTGACCCAAAGTTGCCCATTCCATTAGTCGCAAAGACGATTGATGCGACGGGTTTAAAGTGCCCCGAACCAGTCATGATGTTACGAAATTCCCTGAGACAAGTGGATATGGGAACTTGTATTAAACTGGTCGCAACAGATCCTTCGACACTTCGTGACATCCCGACGATGTGCCGCTTCATGCACCATCAATTGGTGTCTCAGCATGAGGAGGATGGTCGCTACGAGTTTGTTGTATCAGCGCGTGCTTTGAGTCCGCACGATTGAAGAATGTGTTGCCAACGGTTGATATGCGCGGTCAGCGCAGTTTGAAGCTCAGCCCGAAAACCCTTTGGGAGTTTCAATAGCGCATCAATTAACGTGTTTTGAGTCCAAAGGGTCGTGGGAAGCACCGACCAGATGGAGTCCATTTCATCGATCGCTTGCTTGATCGACAAAAGCTTTGGCTGGATCGTTGGCACATAGTAGTCACGAATAAACGCCTGAACATAGCGTCCTTGTTCCGTGGGCGTCCCCATCGGGCAAATTGTATTCTGTTTTAGCACCGATACCTGTAACTGATTGGCTGCGTTGAGCCAATCTCGGGTGTTGACGATGGCTTGATGTAATGTCCCGTGATGCTGGGTTTGGCTCCAAGCGTAGAGCGCTTCCTCAAACTGAGTCATCGCTTCAGTCTCAGGCGGGGTCTGAAATTGTAACGCCTGAAGCAGTAATTGGATGACCGGCTGTGTGCGATTGATGTAGGCCATCCGACTATTACTCAGGGTCGCGAGGGGTCTATTGATTTTCAGGTGAATCCGATCAGCTTCTTCACTTCGAGTCAGCAGATGTAAAACGGCAATCTCGACGTCCTCTGCTTTTGTCGCACGCGCTTTCTGAAACCATTCCTGATCTTCGAATTGGGTACATTGATCAAGGCCCACTTTTAATTGCCATTCATAGACAAGCCGTATCGATTCTTGTTTCTGTCGGCCGAGGCTTGAGTTTCGTTCTGCGATCAAGGGTAACAGGCCGCATTCTCCGAGCTCTAATGCATCGCCAAAGCTGATGCGCGTATCACTCAGACGTAATGCGNGCNNNGGTGCACTGATTCGCTGTGGNTCAGTGAGAATTATTCGATCTTGATCAAGGATCGTTGCAATACGGTCGAGATCTTGCTGGGTCGGGGCGACTGAATTCTGCGACCAATCACAGCCGACTAAAAAGATCGTGATTAGCCAAATCAGTCTCAACAAAATCCTGCATACCCTCGATGATGCATTTCGCTGTGGATGGGGGTTGTTTTCTCATTTCTATGTATGCGTTTTCTAAGTTCTCAAGGAAAACCGGTGATACGGGACGAACCGAAAAGTCGTCAAGACTAGGCGAGAACGGAACTCACCAAATTTCACAAAATCGTTTTTCTAGTCCCTGTGGTCGTGACTCGACTTCCTCAAATCGCTGTTGTTCGTCGCTATTTCGCCCACACGGTTTATACCAAAAGCCAAAATAATCGATTGATCTGCGCATCGGACCAGCGAGTGCATAGTGTGCGAGCTCGTGGAAAAGACTACGAATATAGTCCTCTCGGAAAAAAAGAATTGCGGGATTGTTATTTTTTGGTGCTTGATAAAAAGGCCCACGAGCACCGCCCTGAATGCGAAGCTCTGGAAGATTTGCTGTAACGCAAGCCGAACCGCGTTTAACAGCGCTTTTTCGTCGATTCGGAGATCACTCGATGGCATGGTTGTGGATTGTACTCGGATTACTCGCTGTGGTGGGATCGATCACCTGGATCCTTCCGTCACCAATGGAGCGTCGNCAGGGTGAGCGCCGGTTAGCTGCACTAAAGCTGGGTATGAAGGTACGGATTCTCTCGGTTGACGACTGGGTTAAAGAACGACTCGATGTCGTGCAGTTGTCTCAGTACTTGATTTGGACCGACAAGAGACCGAGACATGCCTCATTATGGCGGGTACCCGACCGAACCGAGCCTTGGGCGTCACCTCCCGAGGCGAAGAGCTGGGACTTGTTATCGGGAGAGTTTGATGAACTTCTCAGATCGCTTCCAACTGATATTGTGGGCGTCGGCGCTGACAGCGGATGTGTTTGGGTTGCTCTTGACGATGCGAAGGCAGGTATCGAACCGGATACGATCAAGCAAATTCTTGATCAAATCTTGGTGGCTCTGTTGCGTCACGGATGAATTTATTTATTGAATACTTGAGTCTCCTTGCGTTCTCCCGTATTGCTAAAAAAGAACGAGACGCTTGCATCGAGAGGTTATTTGCTTTTTCAATGCATGCCTGAAACCACACTGCTGATTGAGAGTATTTAGAAGATCCATGGGAAAATCATTGGTTATTGTAGAGTCTCCAGCGAAAGCGAAGACGATTAATAAGTATCTCGGCTCCAACTACGTCGTGAAGTCGAGTGTCGGTCATATTCGTGATTTGCCAACCTCTGGATCAGCAACTTCTGAGAAAACGCCGAAAGCGGCAACTTTGTCGAAAGAAGAGAAGGCAAAGCAGCAACTGATTCGCCGTATGGGTGTGGATCCAGAGCACCGTTGGAAAGCGCGATATGAGATCTTACCGGGAAAGGAGAAGGTCGTCGCTGAGCTGAAAAAGCTCGCAGCACAAGCGGATCATATTTATCTTGCGACCGATTTAGACCGAGAGGGAGAGGCTATCGCTTGGCATCTCCAAGAGACCATCGGTGGTGATGCATCGAAATATCAGCGGGTTACATTTTCTGAGATTACCAAATCAGCTATTGAGGCTGCGTTTAATCGACCCTCGATGGTGAATATTGACCGTGTGAATGCCCAACAAGCGCGACGCTTCCTTGATCGTGTAGTGGGCTACATGGTTTCACCATTGTTATGGGCAAAGATTGCGCGAGGGCTATCGGCGGGGCGCGTACAGTCGGTCGCTGTTCGTCTGGTTGTCGAACGCGAGCGTGCCATTCGCGCATTTGTCCCTGAAGAATATTGGGAAATCTTTGCGGATTTGATCCACCAGCAAACGCAGTCACGGTTCCAGGTCATTGAGTTCCAAGGTAAGGCGTTTAAGCCCGTCAATGCGGATCAGGCGTCGGTGGCAACGACAGCACTGGGCGATGCCATCTACCAAGTGTCCGAACGTGAAAGTAAACCCGGTAAGACACGTCCGCCGGCGCCTTTTATCACATCGACGCTACAACAAGCAGCAAGTCAAAGACTCGGTTTTGGCGTAAAAAAAACAATGACGCTCGCGCAGCGACTGTACGAGGCCGGTCTGATTACCTACATGAGAACCGATTCAACGTACTTATCAAATGATGCGATTCATGCGGCTCGCGCGCTGATTGAGTCCCAGTTTGACGCACGTTATATGCCAGAAAAACCGAACTTCTACGCCAATCGCGAAAATGCTCAGGAAGCCCACGAGGCGATCCGCCCCTCAGACGTCCGCAAGAAAGGATCCGATTTGACGTCAGTAGAGCGGGATGCGCAACGCCTGTATGAGCTCATTTGGCGACAGTTCGTCGCATGTCAGATGACCCCTGCCGAATACCTTACAACGACCATCAAGGTCGAAGCGAATGGATATGGTTTAAAGGCGCGCGGAAAGGTCACCACATTTGCTGGCTATCAAGCGGTATTGCCACCAGGTGGTAAGGGTGATGATGCTGCCGAACTTCCCGATGTGCAGGTTGGCGATCAACTTGACCTTGCCGCCTTAGACCCGCAACAAAAATTTACCTCGCCTCCGGCGCGATTCAATGAAGCATCGCTGGTGCGTGAACTTGAAAAACAGGGAATAGGCCGGCCATCGACCTATGCTGCAATCATTTCGACGATTCAGGATCGAGGTTACGTGGAAATGGAGGGCCGCCGGTTATTTGCGACTAAGATGGGTGAAATCGTGACGGATCGTCTGGTGGAGAATTTCAGTGATTTGATGAACTTCGATTTTACTGCTGGAATGGAAGACTCACTCGACGATGTGGCTGAGGGGCGCAGGGACTGGCTGGGTCTTTTGGATGAGTTTTACGATCGGTTCAGGCAGACTCTGGATCAGGCCGCGACCCCCGANGGTATGCGTCCAAATACGCCGACTGAGACTGAGATTNCTTGTCCNACATGCAGTCGATCAATGATGATTCGGACTGCCACAACCGGTGTTTTTTTGGGTTGCTCGGGATACCAACTACCGCCGAAAGAACGTTGTAAGACAACCATCAATCTAATCGCTGGAGATGAAGCGATTGCCGATGGAGATGAGGCGGAAACAGTCGCGNTGATGGAGAAACAGCGTTGNCCGATTTGTCAGACAGCCATGAATTCCTATTTGATCGATGAGAAACGAAAGCTCCATGTNTGTGGAAATAATCCGGACTGTTCTGGACATGTNATTGAGGAAGGTCAGTTCAAAATTAAGGGGTATGAAGGGCCTTCGATTGAGTGCGATAAGTGCGCGAGCGAAATGCAATTGAAAACAGGCCGATTCGGTAAGTTTTTCGGATGCACCAATGCGGAGTGTCAAAATACNCGCAAGTTATTGAAGAATGGTCAAGCCGCGCCACCCAAGATGGATCCGATTCCAATGCCGTGGCTGAAATGTCAAAAGGTGGATGATACGTACGTCTTGCGGGATGGTGCGAGTGGTCTATTTTTAGCTGCGAGCGGGTTTCCAAAAAATCGTGAGACACGTGCGCCGTTGGTGTCTGAACTCTTAAAGGTCAAGGATCATTTAGATCCCAAATACCAGTTTATTTTGGCTGCTCCAACGACAGATCNAGANGGGAANNNAGCACAGGTGCGTTTCTCTCGGAAAGCGAATGCACAATATGTGATGAGCGAAATCGATGGAAAGGCAACNAAGTGGAAAATGGTCTATGACAATGGGCGTTGGTCTGAAGGCTGATGCGACCAGTTAGGGCNCGCCGTCGGGTACTGGAATCACTGGCTAAAGCCAAGGNACTGTTGGNCATTCAGGCNGAGACTCGACTTCAACATCATGCGTTAAGTGAAGCAGTACTCAATCAGATCGAAGCCACTTGGGTGGCTCTCATCCGACAAGTTGGGGACGCGCATGGTCTAAAGCCTGAGAGTATCCAATCGTTGATTGATCTGACGAACCAACTATCTCAGCGGCAATTAGTGTCGCTTGAGGCGGAGATGCTTGAATCCTTGGCTTCTGATCCAAACAGTTGGCTCGCGGCATTTTGGTCACATCACGCCAAGGTATCCTGTCCAGAAGAAAGCACTGAATCGTTTGATTCCAACCAGATACCGATGACGGATACAAGTACGCTTGATCAATTAAAGAACACGCGTTATTCCGCATGGGTGGATGAGCTGTCTGATCTCATCGGCGAATTTCAAAATCGATTCGACGAATCCTAGATCGCGGTTCGGATCACTCCGACTGCATGTCCCTCAATAAAGAACTCTGCGTCCGGTGTGATGATGATCGGGTCGTAGTCTTGGTTCTCCGCAAGCAATCGCACCCCTTTGGGCTTTCGGTCCAAACGCTTGACTGTAACCTCTCCATTGACCCGCGCAACAACGACATCGCCGTGGCGCGCGGTTTCCGATTTTCGAACGGCCAGTAAATCGCCATCATAAATACCGATATCGATCATTGAGTCCCCCTGGACTCGGAGCAGATAGTCAGGTGCTGGAGAGAACAGTTCGGAGCGGACAGGAACCGTTTTTTCGATATGTGCGACCGAGTCGATCGGAACACCTGCAGCCACCTTTCCAATCACTGGTAATCCGGGTTCTTGCTGATCATCGTCATCCAGTGGAATCAGGCACTGGATGCCTCGACTCGCGCCTCCTTGCAAACGAATGGCGCCACGTCTTTCGAGCGCCCGAAGATGTGACTCAGCCGCGTTAATCGAGCGAAATCCGAGTGCATCAGAAATTTCTGCACGGGTCGGTGGTCTGCCTTCATCTCGAATCGATTGTTGGATCACATCCAAGACGCGGATTTGGGCTTTGGTCAGTTTGATCTCATTCATACTGAATAAATTACCAGTATTTTAAATCAAATGGAATCACCCGATGATGAGATGCTCGAGTAGCGCTTTTTGTGCATGCAGACGGTTACCGGCCTGCGCCCAAACGGTTTGCGTCCGCGGATCGGAAAATAAATTCGGTGCGATCTCTTCGCCTTCGTGTGCTGGTAGACAGTGCAGGAAGCATACGTTATCGGCTGCGAGATCAAGTAGTTCAGGGGTGATTTGGTATCCATCGAATGCATTCAGCCGTTCATCGGTCTCATCTTCTTGTCCCATGCTGGCCCATACATCAGTCGTAATGACTTGTGCATGACGGGCTGCATCCCGCGGTGAATCAACAAAGATGACGTTTCCATTGGCCCGCTGAATCCACTCAGCCTCTGGTTGATACCCTGGTGGTGTTGCAATGATCAGCTCAAAACCAAAGATGCCGGCTGCTTCTAGGTAGCTGTGACATACATTATTTCCATCGCCGATCCAGGCGACTTTGAGTCCTTGAACGTCACCAAACACATCTTGCATGGTCTGGATATCAGCGAGTAATTGGCACGGATGGCAACTATCTGATAGCCCATTAATCACTGGAATCGTTGCAGCATCGGCAAAGCGCACAAGCTTCTCGTGATCATTGGTTCGAATCATCACTGCGCTCACCATTTCAGACAATACGCGCGCGGTATCTTCGAGGGGTTCTCCGCGCCCGAGTTGTGTATCGTGCGGAGATAAGAAAATTGCCGAACCACCGAGTTGCGTCATGCCCGCTTCAAAACTGACGCGCGTCCGAGTGGACGACTTTTCGAAGATCATGGCGAGCACATGTTGTGACAGTGACCGGGTAAATTCTCTCGCCTGATAGTCCTTTTTGAGCGCATGCGCACGTTCAAGCACTTTAAAAAGTGCAGACTGAGACAAATCATTGAGCGTGAGGAAATCTGTTTTCGCCATGACCGTATTCCGGAAAAGCGACGCAGTGTATCATTCAGGACCCATTCAAGCGAGCACAGAGAGGAAGAGATGAGCACACTTGAGACGATCAAATCACAAATTGAAGATAACGCAGTACTTTTGTACATGAAAGGCANCCCAAACCAGCCCCAGTGCGGATTTTCTTCGCAGACAGTTCAGGCTCTAATGGCTTGTNGTCGTCCTTTCNCGTTTGTGAATATTTTGGAGCATCCAGACATCCGTGCTGAACTGCCAAAATATGCAGAGTGGCCNACTTTCCCGCAGCTTTGGATTAACGGNGAGTTGGTCGGCGGCTGCGATATTGTGCTCGAGATGTACCAATCTGGTGAACTCAAGCNGATGGTGGAAGCGGCTTCCCCCGAAGCTTCTGAGTAAGCCATGATCTGAGCGCGGCCGGTTTCAATGGTTTGTTGAGAATGGTCNCGCCAACTTNAGTCGCCTGCNGCTTCATTTCCTCGCTGCGATCAGCGGTGATCAGTGCGNNTTCAATATCTCCTCGAAGCGNNCTCAACACTGCGATCACATCGACACCCAGTGCATCGTTATCCAAATGATAGTCAATCAGTGCCACTTGGATNTTNTGGTTTGNTTNGACNGCCTCTTTGGCTTCATCAAGAGTCATTCCTGTCACCACGTCTGCACCCCATCCACCAAGTAAACTCTGCATACCGACTAAAATCGCTTGTTCGTTATCGATCACGAGAACAGTCCGACCGGTCAGTGGCTGAGATAGCGTTTGACTGCGAGACACTTGTCGTGGATTGAGTGATTCCGGTCGTAACTCTGAAGTCGGCAATGTCACCGAAAAACATGATCCAACGCCAGGTGTCGAGTGCACTTTTAATGTCAGTCCGAGCAGATCGCAAATTCGTTGAGAAATTGACAAGCCAAGGCCGAGACCTTTTTTCTCAGTCTGGATGCCCTCGGAGAGCCGTTTAAACTCGTCGAAGATTGATGGCAAATCATCCGGGTGCATACCAATTCCCGTATCCCAAATTTCCACGCGAACCGATGCCCCAAAGGTCCGCATGGCGAAGAGAACGCGGCCATGCGGTTCGGTATAGCGAAGTGCATTTGATAAGAAATTTTGTAGAATTCGCCGTAAGAGTTTGGGGTCTGTATGAACCACTGCATCGCGTGATTTTGCCTGGAATGCGATGTTGCGTTGATCGGCGATCAGTTGAAATTCCTGTGATAGTTGGTCGAAAAGCTCAGTCAAAGTAAATGGTTTTGGTTCGGCACGAAGCGCACCAGCATCCAGTTTTGAGATCTCGAGAAGTGTGGAAATCAAGTTTTCAGCAGAACTCAAAGCGCCCTCGAGGTGGCCAGTCAGGTCCCGGATTTCGTCAGTCTTGGCACGTTCTGCGAGCGATGTTGTAAAAAGTCTTGCGGCATTGAGCGGTTGAAGTAAGTCATGAGATGCGGCCGCCAAGAACCGTGTTTTTGATCGATTGGCCTCTTCGGTGGCTCGCATCGCCTGAGTGAGGGCTGTTTCCGTTTCGGCTCGACGGATATTTTCTGCTTCTAATGCCTCGTTTGCTGCTTGCAACGCCTCGGTTCGCTCATCGACACGAGCTTCGAGCGTTTCATTGGCTGTTTCGAGTCCACGTTTTGCATCATTCCGGTCGGTCACATCTTGGTAGAGGACGAAGATACCCTGGACATCCCCACTATCATTTCGATGNGGAACGTANAGTGCTTCAAATTCACGATGCTCTCCCGCGCGGTCGATTGCGACTTCAAACCGTTGTCGCCGGCCCTCGAATGCACGTTTCAGATAGGGAAGGCGNGTCTGATATTCGGGGTCGGTAAAAATTTCTTTATTGGGTCGGCCGATGACTTGCTCGCGCCAAACTCGCATNGTGCGCTCGAATGCTTTGTTAATGAACTGGATGCGATAATCACTGTCGACATAGGCAATCATGGCAGGAACATTGTCTGTNTATACGCGAATCGCTTGTTCGGATTCGCGTAGTGCAGATTCTGTTTCTTTATACGAAGAGATGTCTGAGTAACTGGCAACATATCCACCATTTGGCATCGGCTCACCGATGATCTCGAGAGTGACTCCATTCGACAGAATCGACTCACGGCGATAGGCACTGCCACGATTCAGGTGATCAAGGCGTTTTTGCAACGCTTGCTCGATCTGTTCATCGGAAGTGAAGTCACCGATCAGTCCTTTTTTTGCGTTATAGCGGAATAAGTCTGCGATTGGCCGNCCGACCGTTAAAAGTTCATCNGGGTAGTCAAATAACTCTTGATATCGCTTATTCCAAGCGACCAGCTTCTGGTTTGGGTCAACCACACTGATCCCCTGCGAAAGATGCTCAATCGCCTTTCGAAGAAGTTCTTGGTTTTGNTTGGCGAGTGTTGATGCCTCATCGACCAGCGATACCAGTTCGCCAAGGTGAATGCGTTTGCCGCGTGACGCTGAGCGAATNACGAGTCGAGCTGAAGTGAAGCCGATCTCTTGGGCAAGAATTGATTCAANCGCTTCAANCAGCTCANGTGGCGCCTGGTCTCTATCATTCAGTTGTTGGAGGCGATGCTCGGTAACGTANGTATCGAGAATATGTTGGACGCGATCTTGTCCGATAAAGCGGATGGCTAAGGAGGTCAGATCGTCAATCCGAAGTTCCNCTTTGAGGTATCGGCCAGACTTCGAACTTGGGGGCATGACGTCGACAAAGGTNGCCGATTGCACTCGATCAANCAGTCGAGAGGTGGTTNCCAGTGAAATCAANACATAGGTCAACAGGTTAAGCCCAAGNGATANAACGACCGCATTGGTGAGTNGATCGACCGGTAAAATGAGCAGTGGTTGTAGTGTCTCAAGCGGACCGTCAGAGAGTTCTGGTAATACCAACATTAACAACCAGCTCATGAGACCAATGAGCATCCCGGCGAATGCGCCATAGTGGTTGCCTTGTCTCCAATACAATCCACCAAGGAGTGCTGGTGCGAACTGAGCGGCTGCGACAAAAGCCACGAGCCCNATGGACGCGAGTGATCGTTCGCTAGTTGCGGACTGGTAGTACAGCCAGGCCAATGCCATGATACCAATGATCGACAGACGCCTGACCATGACAGTGATCCAAGAGAGATCTCTGCGCTCTCTGAGCTCTTCGGAGGATGACCGAAACAGCAATGGTAAGAGCAACTCGTTTGCNACCATAATCGCCAGAGCAAGCGTAGAAACCAGAATCATTCCAGTTGCCGCAGAAAGTCCGCCNAGGAATGCCAGCGCGGCCAGAGGCTCATTGTTATAAGCCATTGGCAACAGTAATACGAAGGCATCAGGGGGCGCCAGCCCACCAAATTTCAGCAGTCCGGCAGNTGCGATCGGAACAACAAAAATAATGAACCCGAGCAGATAGAGTGGAAAGATCCAGCGCGCGTTATNTCGATACCGCTCTTCATCCGGTGATTCAACAAAGGTCACATGAAATTGTCTCGGCAGACAAAGGATGGCAAGGCTTGCAAGGACCAGTTGTGTTGCCAGTCCCCATTGTGAAAAGTTGGTGCTGAAAACCGTCGCTACTGCAGGGTCTTGGCGAGCTAATATAAATAGATGGTCAAACCCATTAAAGAGCTGAAATGTACAAAATAAGCCAACCAGAACAAAAGCAATCAGTTTGATAATTGATTCGAAGGCAATCGCAATCATCATCCCTCGATTACTGTCTCTACGCTGCCCTGGAAGACGCGTTCCGAANAGAATCGCGAATATCGTGAGGAAAATTGCTGCGAAAAATGCAGTGTCAAAAACGCTNGGCTCAGTTCCAGTTGGCGAACCCGCCATGATGTTAAATGTTTGACCGACGGCTTTGAGTTGTAGGGCGATGTAGGGAATGGTGCCAAGTAGTGCCACTAGTGTNGTCAGGATGGCGAGTGAATGCGAGCGTCCATAACGCGCTGACATAAAGTCAGCGAGCGAACCGATCCGGTGTGTTTTAACCACGGCATTGAACTTGGAAATGATTGGCCAACCAAAAATGAAGACNAAAATTGGCCCAACATAGATTGGCATGAACTCCCAGCCATGAGCGGCCGCGGAGCCNACGGCTCCATAGTAGGTCCAACTGGTTGCATAGACGCCGATNGATAACGGATAGACCCAGCGTGATGCCCTTACTCCTCCGAACGACGCCGTGTTCCGATCGCCTTGCCACGCGATAATGAAGAGAACACCNACATATGCCAGAGACAGCACGATGAGTTGCCAACTGATGTGCACGAACACTCCTTCGATTCAGCCACAATAGTGCATATAATANGACNAANGCNCTTGGTGATGCGACCACAGTAGCCACAGGGTATATCNANTTGAAGCGTGGCCGATGACACGATCAAATGATCAAAAGGCGTTTGACAGAGCGAAACGCCAACAACGANTGAGACGCCTCACAGGTCAGGCGNTAGGTGACTATCGAATGATCGAAGNNGGCGATAAGGTCATGGTGTGCCTGTCTGGCGGTAAGGACAGTTATGCGTTACTCGATATGNTGATCTCGTTGAGAAAGTCAGCGCCAGTTTCGTTCGATTTGATTACCGTTAATCTCGATCAAAAGCAGCCGGGATTTCCGAAACATGTCTNGCCAGATTACATGGCTACGAAAGAGATTCCATTTTATGTCATCGAACGCGACACCTACTCAACGGTAAAGCGAGTTGTTCCTGAAGGGAAAACGACCTGCGCGTTGTGTTCACGCCTCCGGCGCGGAACACTTTACGGATTTGCGGAAACCAATGGAGTGACCAAAATTGCGCTAGGACATCATCGGGATGACATTGTTGAGACCCTCTTTCTGAATTTATTTTTCGGATCGAAAATGAAAACCATGCCACCTAAGCTGGTCTCAGANGATGGGCGATATGTTGTCATTCGGCCACTGGCGTACTGTAAAGAATCTGATTTAGCGCAGTTTGCTGAGGATCAAAGCTATCCCATCATTCCATGCAACCTCTGTGGCTCTAAGCAAAATCTCAAGCGTGCTGAGATTAAGGCAATGATTGCAGATTGGGAAAAACGCTACCCAGGCCGCGTTGAGAATTTATTTCGTGGTTTGCAGAACGTCGTGCCATCGCACTTGATGGATACGGAACTGCATTCATTTGACAGTCCAAGTCCAGATGATTTGCTTACTTATCGGCGTGACAATCCATTGGATGAAGCCTCTGAGATTCGAGACGCATTGGCTGAAGCGGANCTGAATCCGTGGGTTGAGGNGCGATCGGATACTGATCAGATNATCCAAACAANTGGTGCGATCGTCCAAATGCCATAAACAATGACCAGTGCGCCTGACATCTGTCGAAACAGGNGGCTCTTCAAAGCAAAGCTGANATGTGCACTTNAGTNGCCTGCGCCCAAAATTCCNGGCAANGTGCCAAGTCCAAACAAAAACANTTGAGTGCCGGCTTGGCCTGCATGTGCTGTGGATGCTGATCATAGAAGTGCCGAATATACCAAGCCACAAGGCAAGAAACCCCAAGCCAGTCCATACTGAAATGCATGTCCCAACGTATCCGGAGACGCCTTAGATCGAAGCTTTTGTACAAGCGGTGTGATACTCCGATCACCGAGTTGTTCGATGATAAAAACAACGACTTCACTGCGTGTTCTGGTTATTATGGTAGGCTTTAATAGCATAAAACGGTTATAAAACGCTTTCCAGTGTATCAATATTGAGTTATGTCAAGAAATAGATGAATTCATGAAACTACAACAACTCCGTTATATNAGTGAAGTGGCCAATCACGATCTGAATGTCTCTGCGACAGCNCAAAGTTTATTTACCTCTCAGCCAGGAATTTCTAAACAAATTCGTTTATTGGAAGAAGAGCTGGGTGTCGAAGTGTTTGCGAGAAACGGCAAGCATCTTGTCTCAATCACGCCTGCAGGCCAGGAAGTGTTGCGTGTTGCGAGTGAAATTCTCCATAAAGTCGACGCAATCAAACAAATCTCTCAGGAGTTTTCGGATGAAACCAAAGGCGTGCTCTCGATAGCGACGACTCACACGCAAGCGCGTTATGTACTGCCGCCTATCATCAACCAATTTATGCGTGATTACCCTGAAGTGTCATTGCAAATGCAACAAGGGACGCCTGCACAAATCGCAGAAATGGCTGCCGGGGGTGAGGTGGACTTTGCAATTGCGACCGAGGGCTTAGAGCATTTCTCTAATTTGCTCTTGATGCCATGTTACCAATGGAATCGNGCGGTGATTGTTCCCAAAGNCCATCCGCTGNCGCAACTCGATGGTCCACTGACACTNGNCGAACTTGCGCGTCATCCGATTGTGACCTATGTCTTTGGTTTTACCGGTCGCTCTCGGCTTGACGAGGCCTTTGAGCAGGAAGGACTGTCTCCAAAAGTGGTTTTCACTGCTGCTGATGCTGATGTGATCAAGACTTATGTACGTTTGGGCCTTGGTGTCGGAATTGTTGCCGATATGGCGCACGACCCACAAACTGATGGCGACTTAGTCACGGTTGATGCAAGTCACTTGTTCAGTCCGAGTGTGACCTCTATCGCTTTCCGACGCGGTACCTTTTTACGCGGGTATATGTATCGGTTTGTGAATTTGTTTGCCCCGCATCTATCGAGAGAGTTGATTGGTAAGTTTTTGAGAAGTCAGGGTCGNGCAGAAGCTGANAAGATTTTTGNGTCAGTNNACGTCCCGTTGCTTTGAGTTCAGAACCCTCGATCAATATTCGATTCATTGATCTTGATGACTACCGACTTGCTGTTCATGTNNNCCANAATCCAANCGGTACTGGCGATCTGATCTTATTGCANGGGGCGGGTGTCGCCTCAGAGTCCACTTGGTATCCAATGCTTTCTGCGTTTCAGTCATATCGACGCATACTCTGCCCAGATTTGCGCGGGATGGNTCGCTCTCATGCNTCTGATTTTGAGGNTCATCCAATCACAGCTGAAGCTGGGGCCGATGATATCGGTGACTTATTGACGGAATTTTCAGTGACTCAATGTCAGATNGTTGGCTACAGCTTTTGGGGGTCTAATCGCATTGATGTTCAATGCACTCAATCCGAGGTNTGTCAGTGACTTGGTTTTATTGGAGCCTGCGCTTTTGGAACGGATGTCANTTGACGAGTTGAGGATCGTACGATCACAGTANGCGATTGCTGCCTCGGCATTACTTTCAAATGGCGATCCTGTGGTTGGTGTGACGCAGTTTTTGGATTTGATTTCACCAAACAGATCCACGTATCCACGTGTTGAACGAATGACCATCCAGCGATTGGTGAATCGACCGAAGGGCCTTGCTTATGCGTTAATGGCAGTCAATGAAGCAGCTTGGCATGTTGACCGAATGGCATTGATTGACCAAGCGCCACCAACCTTGAGTCTGGTTGGTTCTAAAAGCGTCGAGGACGCGCATGCATTTCACCGCTTACTGGCAACCTCAAAATCGCAGTGGCGTTATCAATCTGTCCCGGGTGTCGATCACGCTTTGCCTTATCAAAAACCGAGCGTGTGCGCAGACTTAATCTGTGCACATTTCGGTCGTTAACGATTCCCCTTTCGCTTCCCGGTCACCTGAAGAATTCGGGCACTGATTTCCTCTACGGAGCGCTCAGTTGTCGATAAGAATGGAATCGCATGCCGTCGATACAGCGCTTCGACTTCGTTAACTTCGTATTGACACTGTTTTAAAGAGGCATAACGGGAGTCGGGGCGGCGCATTTCGCGGATCGCTTGAAGTCGCTCTGGATCAATGGTTAAGCCAAATAATTTTGCCTTATATTTGCGTAGTGTATCAGGAAGGTTGTCATCATCGAGGTCATCTTCAGTCAACGGGTAGTTGGCGACTTTCAGGCCATACTGCATCGCGAGATAGAGACTGGTTGGGGTTTTTCCAGAACGTGAGACGCCAATCAAAATGAGATCTGCTTGATCGTAGTAACGAATCCGGGCTCCGTCATCATTATCAAGGGCAAAGTTAATCGCATCGATCCGACGAGCATACTGGCCATCGGGTGCGACTGCGTGACTCATTCCGACCGAATAACTTGATCCTTGCCCAAGTTCCCGCTCAAGCGGTTTCAGAAAGGTTTGAAAGATATCGACCAAAAACCCATTACAGTTTGCCAACACGTCACGAACTTCCTGATTTACAATCGTGTCGAAAACGATCGGCGTCACCTGGTGTTCGATCCCGGCCGCATTGATCTCGGTTACTGCTTTTTTTGCTTTTTCAACACTATCGATGTAGGGCAAAGTCGTTTTGTCGAACTGGACTGAATTGAATTGGCTTAATAAGGCTTGCCCCAAGCCTTCGGCGGTCAGACCAGTTCCATCGGAAATAAAGAATACTGGACGAATTTCTGACATCATATTTGGTTCCAAATCATTTATACTATAGCGTTTTATCGACTAGCCGACTAACGTTNATTGAGCCAATGCAAGGAAGCGAACTTGAGATAAGTCTGCGTTAGCGGTTACCAAGACACAAGATAGGAAGGGGATTCCTTTTGGACAATTATATCCTTTGGTTTGATGAGCTCGGCATGACCGATGTTGAGCGCGTTGGTGGGAAAAATGCATCGCTCGGTGAAATGATTTCGAATCTTGCTGGAGCTGGGGTCAGCGTCCCGANTGGATTTGCCACAACCGCACACGCATATCGCGAGTTCTTGGCTCACGAAAACCTCGCAGATCGAATTAATCAGTCGCTCGCGGCTTTAGATGTTGATGATGTGAACGCATTGGCAAATACCGGNGCAGAGATTCGTTCNTGGATAATTAANACACCATTTCAACCAGNCCTTGATCAGGCCATTGAGGCGGCATTTGCCAAAATGACCGCAGATAATTCCGGAATGAAGGTTGCTGTTCGCTCATCAGCCACAGCAGAAGATCTTCCGGATGCGTCTTTCGCGGGTCAGCAAGAAACATTTTTGAATATCTCTGGAATTGACAACGTGAAACACGCGATCAAGGAGGTCTTTGCATCCCTATTCAACGATCGTGCGATTTCATATCGAGTACACCAGGGGTTTGCGCACGAGTTGGTCGCATTATCCGCGGGTATTCAGCGCATGGTTCGCTCTGAGACAGGTGCTGCTGGTGTGATGTTTACCATGGATACTGAAAGTGGATTCCGTGACGTCGTGTTTGTGACTGCAGCCTATGGTTTGGGAGAAACAGTCGTTCAGGGTGCTGTGAACCCAGATGAATTCTATGTTCATAAGCCAACGCTGGATGCCGGCCGTCCTTCGGTATTGCGTCGAACGCGTGGTTCAAAATTGATAAAAATGGTGTATGCCNATTCGTCAAAACCTGGCCGATCAGTCGAGACGATTGATGTTGATGCCGTAGACCGTCGTCAGTTTTGTGTTACCGATGCAGAGGTCGAGTCGCTTGCGCGTCAGGCGTTGATTATTGAGAAACATTATGGGCGTCCAATGGATATNGAGTGGGCGCGTGATGGTGATGACGGTCAGCTGTACATTGTGCAGGCACGACCAGAGACCGTTCAGAGTCAACAAGACGGCCGGCAAATGGAGCGTTTTGTTCTCAAGGAAAAAAGCGGANTCCTTGCTCANGGTCGTGCGATCGGGCAAAAAATTGGGCAAGGTCCNGTTCGTCTGGTGAAAGATATCTCCAAGATGGATGAAGTCCAGCNAGGTGATGTTCTTGTGACGGATATGACCGACCCTGACTGGGAACCAGTGATGAAGCGTGCTTCGGCGATNGTGACCAATCGTGNNGGNCGTACCTGTCACGCTGCGATTATCGCTCGTGAATTAGGCATCCCAGCGGTAGTTGGCTGTGGTGACGCAACAGAATTACTGTCGACAGGAGTCGATGTAACTGTCAGTTGTGCTGAAGGGGACACGGGTCATNTCTATGCTGGGATCCTGAACTATGATCACCGCGTAACCAGCGTCGATGCGATGCCTGAACTGCCATTTAAAATTATGATGAATGTTGGTAATCCGGATCGTGCGTTTGACTTTCAACGTCTCCCGCATNCCGGCATCGGTTTGGCCCGCCTCGAGTTCATTATTAACCGAATGATTGGCGTGCATCCGCGTGCTCTGATGGATTACGACACCTTACCTGCAGACTNANAGGAAGAGATTGCAGAACGAATTGGTGGCTATGCAAGTCCGACAGATTTCTNCGTTGAAAAACTGGTCGAAGGGATTGCGACACTNGGCGCATCATTTGCGCCCGANCGGGTCATCGTTCGCTTGTCAGACTTTAAGTCGAATGAATATCGCAACTTAGTCGGTGGTCCGTTGTACGAGCCCGAGGAAGAGAATCCAATGCTTGGATTCCGCGGTGCATCGCGTTACATATCCGAATTATTCCGCCCGTGTTTCGAATTTGAATGCCGCGCGCTGAAAAAGGTGCGCGATGAGATGGGTCTCACCAATGTTGCCATTATGGTTCCGTTCGTANGGACTCTGGATGAAGCTGCCGCTGTGATTGAGCTTCTGAAAGAGAATGGTCTTGAGCGGGGTAAAAACGATCTCGAAGTCATCATGATGTGTGAGCTTCCGTCGAACGCTGTTTTGGCCGAGGAGTTTCTTGAATATTTTGACGGATTCTCCATTGGATCAAATGACCTGACGCAGTTGACNCTGGGTCTTGATCGAGACTCAGGAATCATTGCGGATGCATTCGATGAGCGTAATCCAGCGGTGAAATTCTTGCTGTCCCGCGCGATTCAAGCATGTAACNACGCAGGTAAGTACATCGGTATTTGCGGACAAGGACCATCAGANCACCCTGACCTTGCATTCTGGTTGATGGAGCAGGGCATTGACTCGGTGTCATTGAACCCAGATACCGTGCTGGAGACCTGGTTCTTCTTGGCGGATGCTCNGGATAATAAGTGATGAAATCCACNNNGGATTTATGTGATGNCTANGNGGNCGGNATCGTNGNCCTCGAGCCNTTATTCACTAATTTTGGTGGTCGCGAACGGTTTTATGGTGAAGCCGTCACCGTGAAGTGTTTTGAAGACAACTCCAAAGTGAAGGAATTAGCAGGTACCGCCGGCCACAATCGTGTGATGGTTGTTGATGGTGGCGGTTCACTTNGGCGTGCATTACTCGGTGATATGATNNCTGCCAATGCCTTGGCCAATGNTTGGGCCGGTTTNGTGATTTATGGCTCAATTCGCGATGTGGATGAGCTCGGTACGATGGATCTTGGTGTTCAAGCGCTCGCAACACATCCGATGAAGACGGAAAAAAAGGGGGTTGGT
This sequence comes from Gammaproteobacteria bacterium, assembly GCA_002705325.1. The sequence goes on from PAFS01000022.1 coordinate 45,431, forward strand.
GATGTTGATGTTCCGGTGACCTTCGCCGGTGTCACAATCCATCCTGGTGATTTCATCGCATGTGACAACAACGGAATTGTTGTGTCACCTGTCGCTCTCGACGTTTAAAACANGCAAATTGAAGACATAAAAAACCCCGACACGGAACTTGCCGGGGCTTTTTATTAATTGCCTTTAAGCAATTTCCGTTACAGGGATGTTNGCTTCCTTCGCTTTTGCCTGGAATTCTGCAATTTGATGGAAATTCATGTAACGGTAGATGTTATCAGCCATCGAGTCGATGTCTTTGGCAAACTCCATGTACTCGGAAACAGTCGGTAATTTACCGATAATGGATGCNACCGCTGCGAGCTCAGCACTTGCCAGGTACACATTGGCGCCCGTACCAAGGCGGTTCGGGAAGTTCCGGGTTGANGTTGAAACAACAGTCGAATTGTCAGCAACCCGTGCTTGGTTACCCATACAGAGCGAACACCCTGGCATCTCAGTGCGAGCGCCCGCTTTACCATAGATTGAGTAATACCCTTCTTCCATCAACTGATGCTCATCCATCCGTGTTGGTGGAGCAATCCACAACCGTGTCGGGATCGATCCNGTTTTCTTCAGCAGTTCGCCAGCGGCACGGTAGTGACCGATGTTCGTCATACACGATCCGATGAAGACTTCATCAATGCCAGTNCCCTGTACTTCAGACAATGGCTTCACATCATCTGGGTCGTTCGGACAAGCCAGTAATGGTTCTTTGATTTCATTGAGATCGATTTCGATGATTTCAGCGTATTCCGCATCGGCATCGGCTTCTAGGAGCTCTGGGTTNTCAAGCCATGCTTCCATTGCTTTGATGCGGCGTGCGATTGTGCGTGCATCACCGTAACCGTCNGCAATCATCCACTTCAAGAGCGTGATGTTTGATTCGAGGTATTCANNAATANGCGCTTCATCCAACTTGATTGTACAACCACCGGCTGANCGCTCAGCAGATGCGTCTGATAGCTCGAAAGCTTGCTCAACGGTCAATGTTGGCAAACCTTCAATTTCGAGCACTCGGCCTGAGAAGCAGTTTTTNTTNCCTTCTTTGCCGACAGTCAGNAAACCGCGTTGTAATGCTGCATAAGGAATTGCGTTGACCAGATCGCGAAGTGTAATGCCCGGTTGCATTTGTCCNTTAAAGCGCACCAANACAGATTCAGGCATATCCANTGGCATCANACCTGTTGCTGCAGCAAATGCCACAAGGCCTGAGCCACCNGGGAATGAGATACCGATTGGGAAACGTGTATGTGAGTCACCGCCTGTACCAACAGTGTCTGGTAGCAACATCCGGTTCAACCATGAATGAATNATCCCATCNCCTGGACGCAGCGAGACGCCGCCGCGGTTCATGATGAAGTCCGGNAGTGTGTGCTGGGTATCCACGTCAACTGGCTTTGGATAAGCCGCTGTGTGACAGAACGACTGCATTGTCAGGTCCGCTTGGAAACCAAGACAAGCGAGTTCCTTNAGTTCGTCGCGAGTCATTGGACCCGTCGTATCCTGTGAGCCGACTGTTGTCATGCGAGGCTCNCAGTANGTGCCTGCGCGTACGCCTTCCACACCGCATGCTTTGCCGACCATCTTTTGAGCCAGTGTGAAGCCTTTATCGGATTCAACTGGAGCCTTNGGCGTTCTGAAGNAATCCGCTGCTCCAAGNCCGAGCGCATCGCGTGCNCGCAATGTGAGACCACGGCCNACGATCAGTGGGATTCGGCCNCCTGNGCGAACTTCGTCAAGGATAACGTCACTCTTCAATTCAAAACTGGAAATGGTTATGCCTTGTTCATTTGTGACAACGCCCTCGTAGGGTTTGACGACAATCACGTCACCTGTATTCATTTGTGTGACCTCACATTCAAGTGGCAGGGCGCCCGCATCTTCCATGGTATTGAAGAAAATCGGTGCGATTTTTCCACCAATACAGACGCCACCAGCGCGTTTATTCGGTACAAATGGGATGTCATCGGCCATGTGCCAAAGCACGGAGTTTGTAGCTGACTTCCTTGAAGAACCCGTTCCAACCACATCGCCGACATACGCCAGCGGGTGACCTTTTTTCTTCAGCTCTTCGATTGTTTCAAGCGGCTTATCCATCCGTGACTGAAGCATTGCTTGTGCGTGCAATGGGATATCCGGGCGGCTCCAAGCATCAACCGCTGGAGACAAATCGTCAGTATTTGTTTCGCCAGGCACCTTGTACACCGTCACTCGAATTTCAGTAGGGACTTCAGGTTTATTCAAAAACCATTCTGCGTTCGCCCAGGATTCCATGACCTCTTGAGCCAATGGGCTGCCCGCTTGACGCTTCTCTTCCACATCGTGGAACGCATCAAACATCAACAGAGTGCTCTTGAGCGCTTCAGCCGCTGTTTTTCCGACTTTTGCATCGTCAAGCAGTTCAACCAGTGGTGGGATGTTATAGCCACCCAGCATGGTTCCGAGAAGACGTGTTGCTTCAACACGTGAGACCAGAGCGCAAGCAGTGTTGCCTTTTGCGACGTCAGTCAGGAACGCAGCTTTCACGTAAGCCGCCTCATCGACACCAGCAGGAACGCGGGTTGTCAATAAATCCAGGAGAAAGGCCTCTTCGCCAGCAGGTGGATTTTTCAGAAGTTCTACCAGTCCGGCAACTTGGTCAGCGTTGAGAGGTTTTGGCACGATACCTTCAGCGGCACGTTCCTCGACATGTTTGCGGTATTCTGTTAGCACAATCATTGTCCTTGTTCAGATTGAGTTGAACGCGGTGGGTGGATCCTTTTGGGAACCGATTCACAGCGCGCTTGGAGGCGCGAGTGTAGCAAAAAATTTGAGAAATCTGCGTCCGTCCTTGGTCGCAGATGTCGTGTGGATTAGTTCTCGATTGGGAAAGCCGGTAGTGTTGCCTTGGTCATCTGTCGTAAACAACGAATGACCTGGCAGCTGTAGCCGTACTCATTGTCGTACCAAACATACGCAACGCAGCTATTATTCCCAGTCGCGATGGTCGCAAGGCCGTCAACGATGCCGGCGGCGCGTGATCCCACGAAGTCAGAGCTTACCGCTTCTGGCGAATTCGAGTAGTCGATTTGCTTTTGCAATTTTGAGTGGATTGCCACATGGCGCAGGTAGTCGTTGAGCTCCTCTTTTTCAACAGGCTTATCCAGATTCAGTTTCAAAATCGCCATCGAGACGTTCGGCGTTGGAACACGAATTGCGTTACCGGTGAGTTTGCCTTTTAACTNAGGTAACGCCTTCGCAACGGCTTTCGCAGCNCCNGTTTCTGTNATTACCATGTTCAAGGCCGCGGCCCGACCACGCCGGTCACCCGGATGGAAGTTATCGATCAGGTTNTGGTCGTTGGTNTAGCTGTGCACGGTTTCAACGTGTCCGTTNTGTACTCCNTACTTCTCGTCAATGGCTGCCAAGACTGGNGTGATTGCATTGGTCGTNCAGCTNGCTGCNGACACGATCGCATCGGCGTCTGTAATCTCGTCATGGTTGACACCATGNACAATATTCCTCAAATCACCCTTACCCGGTGCCGTCAGTAGTACCCGGCTTGCCCCCTTTGACNGCAAATGCTGCNACAAACCTTCGCGATCTCGCCATTTACCCGTGTTATCGACAACTAATGCGTTTTCGATGCCGTATGCGGTGTAATCTAATTCGGAAGGGCTCGACGCATAAATGACCTGGATGCGCTGNCCGTTAGCGATGATGGCATTACTGTCATGGTCAACAGTGATGGTGCCATCGAATGAGCCGTGTACGGAATCTCTTCTTAAGAGACTCGCACGCTTCATCAGATCGTTATCGCCATTCTTGCGAATCACAATCGCACGCAGGCGAATTGCCTCTTTAGAACCAGATTTCGCGATCAACTCGCGTGCAAGNAAGCGACCGATTCGTCCAAATCCATAGAGCACNATATCTGTTTTNACATCGCCAGCAGGCGCNTCTCCAGTGGCCNCTGTAAGCTCGTCGGCGACGTAGGCTCCAAGGTCTCGTCCAGCGCCGAGTCGTNTGAAATTGACAGCCAATTTTCCGATATCAACATGGCATGGATTCAGATCGAGTTNGGCGACTTCAAGCAGGACATCACGGGCTTCTTCAGAAGACAGNTCTTCGTTTTCGACCTGGCGCGCAAAACGGCAACACTTGATGATATTAATGACCGTCCGATTATTGAGTAGTCGACCAAAAATTGACGTTTCGATCGCTTTCTCGCGGAAAAGACGACCAATGATCGGCATCATCTCTTCAGCTGCGGCGACTTTGCTGTTCCAATCCTCCATGGACTCATTGAGAAGATCCAGTGACATTGTGTGCCCTCCTTATCATGTAGACCACGATTGTGGAGTCTCGGATGTCATAAAATCAACTAATTTTAGAAAAATGATCGTAATATGACTAAATTATAATTTTTAGTCATAAAATAAATTTGCGCAGCGCACGATTGTTTTTTTTTACAAAGTCCTAACTCTTAAACACATCACTNAATNAAAGGCCAATCGTTATGATGCAAACGCGCGTACCGACTCCTTGNGTCGGGCTTTGTTCGACAACTTATGGCGATTCTGTCTGCCGAGGCTGTAAGCGCTTCGCCCATGAAATCGTGGATTGGAATCGTTATGACGATCAGCAAAAGTCTGCAGTGCTCTCGCGGTTGACGCAGTTAATGTTGGGCGTGGTGAGTCGGTATTTGCTGGTGGCTGATGTGCAGCGACTGCAAGACGCGCTCGACAGTCATAGTTTGCGATATCGGAGGGATCAACCTCCAGAATGCTGGGCCTATGATCTATTTCGGCAGACGCGTGGTCAATTTGCGCGTTTGGCGGACCTCGGCTTATCGAAAAACCCTGAGGTAGCAGGCTTGTCTTGTGGGGAGATATGGAATGCGATGAACTCTGAATATTTTGCGGTTTCCGAGGGACATTACGAGCGGTACTTCCGGCAGCCTCTTGCATTCGACTAATCCTTGAAGCCTTCGCCGGCTGAGTGCGGTATTCTATCGCGCCACAGGAGGTCCACGTGCATTATCCAACCATTGAATCAACACTCGGCCATACCCCCCTTGTGCGGCTTCAACGTCTCAATGCGGGTCTTCCCCCCGAGGTGACTGTGCTTTGCAAAATGGAGGGTGACAACCCCGCGGGCTCGGTCAAAGACCGACCAGCGTTTTACATGATTCAAGGCGCACAGGAGCGCGGTGAGATTCAGCCTGGTGATCGCTTGATTGAAGCAACCAGTGGTAATACCGGAATCGCACTTGCAATGGTCGGTGCCATTCTTGGTTATCGAATGACCTTGATCATGCCGGATAACCTCTCTGATGAACGAAAGCGCGCGATGACTGCCTATGGCGCGGAACTCATTCTTGTTTCTGAAAACAAAGGGATGGAGGGCGCCCGAGACCTGGCGTTGCAAATGGAAGCTGATGGGGAAGGGCGTGTCTTGAATCAGTTCGCAAACCCGGACTGTCCTCGTGCGCACTACGAGACGACGGGTCCCGAAATTTGGAAGGATACCAATGGTAGTGTCACTCACTTTGTCAGTGCGATGGGAACGACAGGTACCATCATGGGTGTCTCCCGATATTTGAAAGAACAAAATCCCGACGTGACGATCGTTGGTCTCCAACCGAGTGACGGTTCAAAGATCGCTGGGATTCGTCGTTGGCCGATTGAGTACCGTCCAGAAATCTTCGATCCATCACGCGTTGATGTCACCTTGGACATCGATCAGCATGAAGCGGAAGAGATGGCCAGACAGCTTGCTGTCGAAGAAGGCATCTTTTGTGGTGTCAGCGCCGGCGGGGCAGTATCTGGCGCCTTACGGGTCGCGCGTGAACTGCCTCGCGGGGTAGTGGTTTGTATCATTTGTGATCGTGGTGACCGCTATCTGTCGACGGACCTCTTCCCGCGATGAATCAACGCACACGAAAACGCGCTCCACGTCGTAAACAAACACCCGACTTTCCGATTCGAATCGATAAGCTCTCCCACGAAGGCCGCGGTCTGGCGCAGTGGGGTGAGCGGATGCTTTTTGTGGATGGTGCGCTGCCCGGGGAACTTGTCACCGTTCGAGTTACTCAGAAATCATCGCGAACTGCCGAAGGAATCGCGAAAGCGGTCTTGGTGCCATCGCCAGAACGCGGTCAGCCAGCATGTCGACATGCTGAGGTTTGTGGTGGTTGCTCACTTCAGCATATTCCTCATGCAGCGCAGCTCGTTCACAAATCGAAAACCCTGGATGAGTTAATGACACGTGAAGGTGTCCCTCTCGATCGCGTCAAAAAACTCCCGACACTGCAAGGGCCAACACTCGGCTATCGCCGGCGCGCGCGGCTGGGTGTCCGTTGGGTACATGCAAAAAATCGCATATTAATTGGCTTTCGGGAGAAAGGCTCGAATTTCATCGCAGATATTGACGGCTGTCCTGTGTTGGATCAGCGGATTGGTCAATCTCTCGGCTTATTGGAATCAACGATGGCCTCACTCTCTCAACCTGATCGTATTCCACAGGTGGAGGTTGCCGCAGGTGATGACACCTTAGCCATTGTTATTCGACATCTCGAAGCACTGTGTGAAGCTGACTTAATCACCCTATCGACACTTGGTCAGCGGACCGGGTGGCATGTCTATTTGCAACCCAAGGGCCCTGATACAATTACCCGACTTTGGCCCTCCACAGGACCAGAACGGCTCGCNTACCGCATTGGTGAATACGGTCTTGAATATCAATTTGCGGTGACAGATTTCACGCAAGTCAACGCGGCGATGAACCGCAAAATGGTCGTGCAGGCCATCGATCTTCTCGAACTCAAGGGAACCGAACGAGTNTTGGACCTGTTTTGCGGTCTCGGTAATTTTACGCTTGCAGTCGCAACACGGTGTGCCTCAGTGGTCGGGGTTGAGGTCTCNAAGACGATGGTCGAGCGGGTTCTGCANAATGCGCGCCATAACGCGCTAGATAATGTATCAGCGGTTGCTTTTGATTTGACCCAGCCAATTGCAGAGCAGCCGTTTTCTCAGGAATNATGGGAGACGCTGATTGTCGATCCGCCACGCTCAGGTGCGAAAGAAGTGCTTGAAGTATTACCGCTGAAAAATATCGCGCGTGTTCTTTATGTGTCATGTAATCCGGCGACGCTTGCGAGAGATGCACGAATATTGATCGATCGTGGCTTTTCAATGACGCATCTTGGGATCATGGATATGTTTCCACAGACTGCGCACGTTGAATCCATGGCGCTGTTTGTGAAGCGAGCNTCGAGTGGTTAAGGCGCGAGAACTTCATCCGATTCAGCTCGACTCCGATCTTTCATTGGAAAATTGGGGTGAGCGATTTGCGCGTGAAGCACATCTTGATTCAACAAAAAAACTTCAGAAAGCGATCGAGTTGATCGAAGCACTGGAGACCCAAGACGTAACGGCCAAAGATTGGAAGGGGCCTGATGCGCACCGGTTTGGTCTTGAGATGGCCGATATCTTGTCAACCATGCCGATTGATGAAGATGCGCTAGTTGCTGCATTACTGTACCGATCTGTCCGGATTGGCCGTCTGCAGTTGCGTGACGTACGTCAGGACTTTGGTAAAACAGTTGCCAAATTGATCGAAGGTGTGCAGCAGATGGCGATCATCAGCCAGACGCGCCAAGACACGCCAAAACAATTCCTCGGAGCGGCAGAGAATCAGGCCGATGCAGTTCGACGGATGTTGGTTGCTGTGATCGATGATGTCCGGGTGGCACCGATCAAACTTGCTGAACGTACGGCCGCGATTCGTGCAGTTAAATCGGCAGACAACTCACGCCGGATCAAGGTTGCACGGGAAGTGTCCGAAGTCTATGCGCCGCTTGCTCATCGTCTCGGGATTGGACACCTGAAATGGGAGCTGGAAGATCTCTCATTTCGATATCTGGAAGAATTTGCGTATCAACAGATTGCCAAGGCGCTTGCTGAACGTCGCGAAGACCGAGAACGATATATTCAAGAATTGGTCGATTCGATTCAGGACACCTTAGTGTCCCAGCAGATTCATGCAGATCTCACTTGGCGTGCAAAACATATTTTTTCAATTTGGCGAAAGATGCAACGAAAGCAAGTTGATTTCTCGCAAATTTACGACGTCCGAGCGATTCGAATTCTTGTGGATTCCGTTCGTGATTGTTATGCCGCGCTGGGTTTAGTGCATGGCACATACAAAAGTATCCCTCATGAGTTCGATGACTACATCGCATCACCAAAACCCAACGGTTATCGCTCGCTTCATACTGCGGTGATCGGGCCTCAAGGAAAGGTTGTTGAGGTACAGATCCGTACACAGCAAATGCACGACGAAGCAGAATATGGTGTTTGCGCGCATTACAAATATAAAGGCACCGACACTGATATCAGTGGCGAGGCCTATGAAGAGAAAATTGCATGGTTACGGCAGGTGCTCGACTGGCATGATGAGGTAGGCGATCTTCGGGAACTGTCCGATGCGCTTCGGCAAGACGTTCTCGAGGANCGNATTTACGTATTCACTCGCGATGGCCACGTCGTCGACCTCCCGTCTGGATCTACCCCACTTGATTTTGCCTATAAAGTGCACACCGAAATTGGCCATTCATGTCGTGGCGCAAAAGTGAATNGCAAGATTGTTCCATTGACTTACCNACTNANAGTGGGTGATCAGGTTGATATCTTGCGTCAGAGTGAAGCGAGACCCAGTCGGGATTGGCTCAATCAAAGCCTCGGCTATTTAAAAACCTCCCGTGCACGAGCCAAGGTTCAAGCCTGGTTCAAGCAACTGGATCGTGAGCAAAATGTGTCTGCTGGGAAGCAGTTAATTGACTCAGAAATTAAACGACTTGCGCTTGGTTCGTTTGATTTACAGATCGTTTCGGAAATGCTGAATTTGCAATCGAGTGACGACTTATATGCAGCTGTCGGCGCCGGCGATGTCAGAGTCTCACAGGTTGTGGGCGCAGTCAGTCGTCTCTCCGGATCAACCCAGCGGGAACTGGATCTTGAGCCACGTCAGGCTTCCCCTCAAGCACGAACTGAGGGAATTCAAATTCGCGGCGTCGGCAAGTTATTGACGCAGATCGCAACCTGCTGTCATCCAGTGCCAGGTGACCCCATCGTCGGTTACATCACCAAAACCCGCGGTGTGAGTATTCATCGCGACGACTGCTCTAATTTGTTGAGTCTCGGTGATGAGTCACCAGAGCGCATCATTGAGGTATCTTGGGGTGAGAACCAGGTCGAAACCTACCCCGTGGATATCGAGATTAGCGCATATGACCGTCAGGGTTTGTTAAGAGATGTCACTTCGGTTCTTGCGAACGAACGGGTTAACGTCACTGGCATGCAAACAATGACTGATGCGTCAGCGAATACCGCGCGATTGCAACTGTCGATTGAGGTGGATAGCTTATCTCAACTGTCACAGGTTCTTGACCGAGTGCAGCGTATCCACAATGTCATGACAGCAAAACGAATCCGGTCGGCATGAGTTATCAGTTGGCTGATTTAGTGCGACTCATGGCGTGTCTGCGTGATCAAGAGCATGGCTGTCCTTGGGATCGAAGTCAGACTTATCGCAGCATTGTTCCGTTTACGCTTGAAGAAGCCTACGAGGTTGGCGATGTGATCGAGCGTGGCATGTTTGACGAACTATGCGCAGAGCTTGGGGATCTCTTATTCCAGGTGGTTTTCTATGCGCGTCTCGCAGAAGAGGATGGCCGCTTTAGCTTGGATGATGTCATCGATGCAATTGTATCTAAGTTGCTGACTCGTCATCCGCACGTATTTCCAGATGCAACATTCCAGAGTTTCGGTGATAGCCAGGCTGCGTCGGTCCAGTCAATCAAACAGACATGGGAAGCAAAAAAAGCAGAAGAACGTGCGAGCCGTGGCCAGCTTGAATTGTTTGATGATGTTCCGCTTGGACTACCCGCTTTATCTCGGGCTCAAAAAATTCAAAAGCGAGCCTTGAAGGTCGGCTTCGATTGGTCTTCGATTGCTGGCGTGTTCGAAAAAATTGATGAAGAGTTGGTTGAGTTACAGACTGCCCGAGCCGATGAGAATTCAGCGGCCATCCGAGAAGAGTATGGTGATTTGCTCTTTACAATCGTGAGTTTGGGAAGGCATCTGGGACTTGACAGCGAGCAAGCGCTTCGACTTGCTATACAAAAATTTGAATCCCGAATCGAGACAGTGAATCGATTGGCGAAAGCGCAAGGGATCGACTTAGCGATCGCAACTGACAACGAAAAAAATGGACTATGGGATCAGGCTAAAGCTCTTTGAGTCTGGAGTGATCCGAAGGATTGAATGAATATGGAACTGCATCCATCGTTGCGCGAGAACGTGCGCTTATTAGGCGAGCAACTTGGTCAAATCATGGTATCCGACCAGGGGTCGGCATTTCTCGAGCGAATTGAGGGGCTCAGAGGGCTCTCCAAATCGGTGCATCAAGGCGATGATGGTGCGCGCGCATCCTTAATCGACCAAGTGCGTCAACTCAACGATGACGAATTGGTTTCGGTTGCCCGAGCCTTCACTCAGTTTTTGAACCTAGCCAACATCGCAGAACAACATCATCGGGTTCGTAAGACGCGCGGAGATTTTGAGGACAGTGACCCGTATCTTGATGAGACGGCGCTTCCCAATTTATTTCAGTCGATCTTGCAGACCAATAGCCCAGAGACAATCGTTGAGATGCTTGCTGAGATGCAGATCGATCTCGTCTTGACCGCGCATCCGACTGAGTCGATGCGGCGGACCCTGATTCAAAAATACGAGAAAATTGAAGAGTGCTTATCCGAGTTTGACGGAGGTACGCTATCCCCGCGTCGCGATGCGCATATCAAACGTCGACTGAAGCGTTTGATCAGTGAATACTGGCACACCAATGAGATGCGAGCGACGAGACCGTCACCGATCGATGAGGCCAAGTGGGGCTTAGCGATGATCGAAAATTCACTCTGGATCGCTGTTCCTGATTTCTTGCGTGAACTCAGTACACAGGTTGCACAAGTGANCGGAGNGGAGCTTCCACCATGGGTTGCGCCAGTCCGCTTGTGTTCGTGGATGGGTGGAGATCGTGACGGTAATCCAATGGTCACTCATACCGTGACACAGGAGGTATTGTTACTTGCACGATGGGCTGCGGCGGACCTGTATAGCCGTGACTTAACAGNATTGATNCAGGATCTTTCGATGTCGGAAGCATCTGATGATCTCCGGTCGATCGCCGGTGATAACGAGGTTGAGCCATATCGGCGAGTACTCAAAGAGCTAAGAGATGAGCTGATCATCCTACGAAAGGAGTTGGAGGCGAGATTGCGAGGCGACAGCATGGAGCGACCAAGTCGCATACGCGAGACGGGTGACTTATTTGATCCAATGCTCGTGATGTGGGAATCATTACATGCATGCGGNATGGGCGAGATCGCAGATGGTTANCTGCTCGATACGCTACGACGTATTTCAACGTTTGGAATCGATTTAGTCACGCTCGACATCCGTCAGGAATCCAGTCGACACGCCCAGGCAATTGCAGAAATTGCCGCTTTTTTAGGACTTGGTGATTATCTTGGCTGGGATGAGTCCAAACGCTGTGATTTTTTGAGACATGAGTTGGCCAACCCAAGGCCATTGATGTCTTATGAATTCNAGCCATCGGACGATGTNGCTGAGGTTTTGAAGACCTGCAAAGTGATCGCGGGTGCAGATCCGGCGAGTCTAGGCAGTTATGTCATTTCTATGGCCCGTCAGCCATCTGACATCCTTGCGGTGATGCTGTTACAAAAGGCGTACGGGGTCACTCAACCCCTTCCCGTCGCGCCATTATTCGAGACTCTTGACGATTTAGAACGCGCACCGNCTGTGCTCACCTCGTTACTATCGGATGCAAGCTACATCGCCGCAATCGGTGGTGTTCAACACGTCATGATTGGATATTCAGATTCCTCAAAGGATGCTGGGACACTGGCNGCGGCCTGGGCGCANTATTGTGCNNAGGATNAGTTATCGAAAGTGGCGAATCAATTCGGAGTCAAGCTGATCTTGTTTCATGGCCGNGGTGGAACTGCTGGCCGTGGCGGANGACCNGCGCACCGTGCGATCCTGGCTCAGCCNCCNGGATCTGTCGATAACGCGATTCGTGTGANTGAACAGGGTGAAATGNTTCGTTGGAAATTTGGCTTGCCCGACCTGGCAGTNCAGACACTGACCGCCTACGTGCAGTCGGTGATGCAAGCAACATTGAGTCCAGTNGATAGGCCTAAACCNGAGTTTGTCGATTTAATGGACGNGCTNGCCCGTGATTCTGTGAAATCGTATCGCGNCCTCGTCAACCATCATCCCGATTTTGTTGCCTACTTTCGAGCGGTAACCCCTGAGGGTGCACTCGGCAAACTCCCGGTTGGTTCGCGACCGGCAAAGCGGAAAGTCGATGGTGGAATTGAGAGCTTGCGGGCCATTCCCTGGATTTTCGCATGGACGCAGATTCGATTGATGTTGCCAGCCTGGCTTGGATCGGATGAAGCTTTATCAGACGCTCTTCGTCACGGGAGCGGGGATCTATTACGAACCATGTATTCAGAGTGGACGTTCTTCNAAGTTTATATTGATATGCTCGAAATGGTCTTAGCGAAATCGGATCCTGATATTGCTGCGCATTATGAGGGTGTGCTGTTGGGCGAAGAGCATGCGCTTGGTCAGCTCACGCGAGTTCGACTGCAATCAGCGATCGAGAACATCTCTGAGATCAAACAAGTCACCGAATTATTAGAGCGTGAACCAGCAATTGCTCGCTCTCTCGCTGTTCGCCATCCCTACATGGAACCGTTGCATNTTGTACAGGCAGAGTTGTTGCGTCGCGATCGCGAAAGTCCACAGCAGCCATTGGTTGAGCGTGCTTTAATGGCTTCTATTGCAGGCATCGCTGCNGGTATGNGAAATACTGGCTAGATGCACCATTAGATAACTTGCACAAACACGTGAAATCCGGATAGGGTTCTGCATTATTCCAATAAGGAGTGCGATGGCACATGCGAGTCATTCTGTTAGGCGCGCCTGGCGCAGGTAAAGGAACTCAGGCTCAATACATCTGTAAAGAGTTTGGTATTCCTCAAATTTCAACCGGTGATATGTTACGAGCAGCAGTTAAAGCTGAAACCCCACTTGGGCTTGCTGCGAAAGAAGTCATGGATGCTGGGCGATTGGTGTCGGATGACATCATGATTGGGCTTGTGAAAGAGCGTTTGAAGCAGCCTGATTGCGCAAATGGTTGTTTGTTCGATGGATTCCCACGCACCATTCCGCAAGCTGAAGCGCTACGCGACTCAGGCGTGGATATCGATCAGGTGGTTGAAGTAGCCGTTGATGATGAGGAAATTATTGAGCGGATGGCAGGACGTCGCGTTCACCTANCGTCGGGCCGGACTTACCACATCATCTACAATCCACCGAAGAAGGATGGNTTTGACGATGAGACTGGTGAGCCCCTGATTCAACGTGATGANGATCAAGAAAGTGTTGTTCGTGATCGATTNTCGGTTTACCACGAGCAAACAGAGCCATTGATTCATTTCTACACCTCTTGGGTAAAAACGGATCCAGCTGGTGCACCATCCATGAATCGTATTCAAGGTGTGGGCCAGGTTGAGGAAATTCGAGACGAAATTTTTAAAGCGCTCAAAGGCGAGTAATTGATGAGCCGAAAGCCTCGGCTGATACTTTCGAAACAGGCGTTGGCGGCAAACTACCAGCGCCTGTCTTGGTTTTCGGGTACGGCAGAATGTGCCGCATCGATTAAAGCGAATGCCTATGGTGTTGGCATCGACTTCGCCGCACCCGTACTGTGGGAAGCAGGCTGTCGAACTTTCTTTGTCGCATATCTGGACGAGGCGATAGCTCTCAGACAGTTAGTACCTGATGCCGTTATTTACGTGTTTCACGGGTTGACTGAACAAGAGTTTGAAATTGCATCAGCGACTCACATTCGACCGGTCATCAATACGCTGGGTGATGCACTCGATCCGGCGCTCGCTGCCTTAAAGCCAGCATTACATGTTGATACCGGGATGCGCCGACTGGGTATTCCTGAATACCAGCACGATCAGTTGATCGAGGTGGCATCGCAATGTCGGCCGTCGCTGTTAATGAGTCATTTGGCATCGGCTGATGAGCCTGAACGTCCTGATAGTGAGCAGCAACGCGCCCTATTTGAGATGATCAGATCAAATCTCGGTACGGTGTGCCCACCAAGCTCACTTGCCAATACGGCTGGCATATTGCTCGGTGCGTCGTACCATTATGATCTGGTCAGGCCAGGGATTGGCCTTTATGGAGGCTCACCGAATCCTGCTGATCCCAAGGGGTTTGAGGCAGTTGTGACCTGGCATGCTCAGGTTATTGAGCTACAGCAGGTCCGTGCCGGTGACACCATTGGCTATGGTGGCTCCTATGTTGCACCCCGTCACTTGTCTATCGCAACGATTGGTGTCGGTTACGCGGATGGCTATTTGCGCGCGTTAAGTGGCCGAGGTGAAGTGCTTGTCGAGGGACAACGGTGTCCCATTGTTGGTCGAGTGAGCATGGATTTGATTACAGTTGATGTGAGTACAGTCGAAGACATTAAGGAGGGGACGTGGGTCGAAATGATGGGCCCCGCGGTTTCCTTGGATACGGTTGCCCAAAAAGCGAATACAATTGGGTATGAGTGTTTGACGCGCCTTGGCGATCGTCTGGAGCGAGTGATTGTTTGAATCGAAATCTGTGTTTGAGGTCACTGCGTGATGAGTTGTTTATTTATTGACGCATCACGTGATCGATTGTCTGTCGGAATAGAAAAGGGATCCGACTGGATCGCATATGATGCGATTGAGGGACCTCATGATGCGGTGCTCCTCGATTCGATCCGGTTGCTGTGCATTGAGTCTGGGCAGCCAGTGAATCAATTGTCGCAATGTGTTGTGATCAACGGCCCAGGGAGTTTTACAGGTCTGCGAATTGCTGTGTCTTGTATTCATGCCCTTGATTTGGTGCATCCACTGCGCGTGTTACCTGTCGATCAACTCTCACTGTTGGCAGCGGCAAGTCAGAACGAAGCTGACCATGCATTACTCGATGCGCGAATGAATGAGGTCTATGTTGGATTCGACCGACAAGCAGATGGAACGTTCGGTTGTCTCGAACTGATGTCAGTAAATGCGCTCGACGGAGAACATGCGTGGATCTGTCACGCTGAAGAAATAAATCGGTTTCCCATATCGCCAATTCCTGTTTCGCCGACACTTGATACCCTCAGACGCTTGGCATCAGGCATGGATTCATCGAAGTGGATTCCTGGGCAGCAACTCACACCTTTGTATTTGCGGCAAACTGTGTCATGGAAACCGCTCTCTGAGCAGCCATCGAAATTATATGACTATTGAGCACGCATTTTTTCTGGCACTCATTCAGGGCTTGACAGAGTTCCTTCCAATCTCGAGTTCTGCACATTTGATTTTACCTTCAGCCGTCTTTGGATGGCCGGATCAGGGATTAGCTTTCGACGTCGCGGTTCACTTTGGTTCTTTGGGAGCCGTGATACTTAGTTTGCGTCTCGAGATTCAGAGGATTTCAACAGGCATGCTTGTTGGGATGGGCCGACGCTATCCAAGGCACGCAAAGCTCGGTTGGTTTATTGGTTTGGCGACGTTACCCGCGGTCTTCGTGGGTTTGATCGCTCAAGACTTCATCGAAACAGAGCTTCGTAGTGACATGGTCATCGGCTGGGCGACGATCGGATTTGGACTATTGCTGTGGTGGGCACACTATCAAAAAGGTCGTGGGGGTTTCGTCCGAATACGACTCAAAGAAGCGTTAGTTATCGGTTTAGCACAAGTACTCGCATTGATTCCTGGGACCTCGCGCTCAGGAATCACCTTGACCGCTGGACTCTGGCTGGGCTTATCGCGTCGAGTTGCGGCGAAGTTCTCATTCTTGCTCTCGGTACCGATTATTTTGGGAGCCGCCCTGCTGAAGACGAAGGATCTGCTTGAGACATCTGATCCAGTGGCTTGGGATCTGATTGCGACTGGCATCGTGGTTAGTTTTACTTCTGCGTATCTTTGTATTCGTCTGTTCCTTGCATTGATCCAGCACGTGGGATTACTTCCGTTTGTTGCCTATCGCCTTGCGCTTGGTCTGATATTACTCATGCTTCTTGTCAGATATTGACCCGAGGTCCCATTGGTGACTATCTGACCAGCCAGTGACTACAGTCTCTTCAGGTCATATTGAGGAGCGTTTCAATGCATATTTCAGTGGGTGCTGTGTCGCACCAAATTTTATTTCTTGAGGCCGTAGAAGCAGCTGTTGTTGGTTCCGAGTTTCAAGTCATCACATCCCCATTTAAAGAGCGATTGGCGCTTGATGAGTTTGTAATGACTCCACCGCGGAGTTTGATTCTCGACGGGAATTGCCCAACGCAAAGTCCGCTGGTGACGGGTTGATCGGGCGAAAAGGGTGCTCCCCGATACGTTGATCTTGTCTATTTACGGTCTATTCGTGCTATCGAATGCCAATCGTTACTATCACTTGGCGTCTCTGGATTAATGGATGCCAGTTGCTCGAGCGATAACGTCGTCGGTGCGCTTCGGAAGCTGACACGGAAGGAAGTGCATTTGGCGCCAAATGTTACACAGGCGTTGGCATTGAGTCGGTTCCGATCAGCGAACCCGTTCGATGAGCTGTCACGGCGTGAACTCACGGTGTGTGATTTGGTCATTGAAGGTAGTCGGACGCTTGAGATTGCACAGCAGTTGGCGGTATCAGCGAAAACGATCAATTCCTATCGATACAGAATATTTGAAAAACTTGGGTTCGATTCTGATGTTGAGTTAACACACTTAGCCTACAACCATGGCCGGAAGGGAGTAGAATCAACCCATGGTCGAGTTTGATTCCGCACGATTTCTGAAAAGCCTAACGGTTCGCCCTGGTGTCTATCAAATGAAAGACGCTGATGGTCATATTTTATATGTCGGCAAAGCGAAGAACCTCAGGGCTCGCGTGTCGAGCTATTTTCGTGGCAGTGGACTTGCGTCGAAGACGCTGGTGATGGTGGCTAAGATTGCACACGTCGATATTACGGTCACGCGAAACGAGGTGGAGGCGTTGCTGCTCGAGCAAAACCTGATCAAGGATTCGAGGCCTCCCTACAATATTTTACTGCGGGATGATAAGTCATACCCCTACGTGTACATGAATACAGCGCATCCTTACCCAGGGCTTTATTACCGGCGGGGGAATCGCCAAAGTACCGGGAAAACCTTTGGCCCGTTTCCTTCTGCTGGATCTGTAAAGTCAACACTCAATTTGATACAGAAGACTTTTCAAATTCGACAGTGTGAAGAGAGCGTTTTTCAGAATCGCAGTCGACCATGTTTGCAATATCAGATTGGTCGATGCAGCGCGCCTTGCGTCGGATTTGTGAGCCCAGATGACTATGCAGAAGACTTGGAGGATACACGCCTGTTTCTTGAGGGTCGAAGTGGCGAATTAATTGTGTCACTCGAAGCCCGAATGGATGAGGCCAGTCAATCACTTGAGTTTGAAAAAGCTGCACGGTATCGCAATACAATCGCTCGCGTTCGTCGTGTTCAATCTGAGCAGGTGATGGAAAGTGATTCAGCTGATCTTGATGTGATTGCAGTATTCGAGCAACGTAGCGGGATTTGCATTGCAATTTTAAGTGTGCGCGGCGGTCGCGTTCTCGGAGTCAACAGCCAATTTCCCGATGCTGGACTTTTAGAAACACCCGAGGAGATCTTAGATGCATTTATCCCTCAGTATTACCTTGCCTCAGCGCGCGCTATTCCAGCCGAGCTCATTTGTTCGCACGAAATCAAGGAGACAAACTTAGTGTCAGAGGCACTTAGCCAGGCTTGTGGTAAGAAAGTTCGGATTGCCCACGCTGTTCGCGGAGTTCGCCAACAGTTCCTGGCGTTGGCGAAGACTAACGCCGAGGAGGCTCTGGCTTTGCGTCTCGCAACTCGCGATGGACAGGCGAAACGACTCATGGATTTTGCCGAGCGCTTTAAATGCGATGCACCCGAGCGAATTGAATGTTTCGATATTAGTCATACCTCTGGCGAGGCAACGGTAGCGAGTTGTGTTGTGTTCGATGCGTCTGGTCCTTTGAAGAGTGACTACCGGATATTCAATATTTCGGATGTCACTGCAGGCGATGATTACGCCGCAATGCGTCAGGCATTGACGCGTCGATATCGTCGAGTGAAATCAGGGGAAGTACCGCTCCCGGATGTCTTGGTTATCGATGGAGGAAAAGGGCAACTGTCTGAAGCGATCAGTATTCTGGGCGAACTGGGTGTGCACGACGTATTTCTGCTCGGTGTGTCAAAAGGTCCTTCTCGAAAGGCTGGTTTTGAATTACTGCATCGAGCGGATACGGGCGAAGAGTTAAGTCTTCCGAGTACCGCTCCCGCGTTACATTTGATTCAGCATATTCGTGACGAGGCGCACCGCTTCGCAATTACAAAACATCGCCAGGCACGTGGTAAGGCACGAGCCCAGAGTCCGCTTGAAGGTATTCCTGGAGTCGGTGCTAAAAGACGGCAATCTTTATTACGGCATTTTGGAGGTATGAGAGAATTAGCAAGAGCAAGTGCGTCTGATATCGCAAAGGTGGCAGGAATGAGTCAACAAACTGCAGAATTGGTGTACTCTGCGTTGCACAGTGACTGAGAGATCTTTGTGAACTTACCGAACTTTTTAACGTTATTACGTGTCGTTCTGATTCCTGTCCTTGTTCTCGTCTGGTTTATTCCATCACAGTATGCAGGCGAGATTTCAGCACTTGTGTTTTTGATAGCCGCGGCGACAGACTGGCTTGATGGGTGGCTTGCACGTCGCTGGCAGCAGGAATCAGCGTTCGGTGCTTTTCTTGATCCTGTCGCAGATAAATTGATGGTAGCGGCCGCTCTCGTTTTACTGGTCGATGCATTTGATTCGGTGTTGGTGACGTTATCCGCTGTCGTGATTATCGGCCGGGAAATTGTGGTCAGTGCCTTGCGAGAGTGGATGTCTGAAATTGGACAGCGTGCGCATGTTGCAGTCAGTTGGCTCGGTAAGGTGAAGACTGCGGTGCAAATGCTTGCGATTACAGTCTGTCTTGCGCTTCCTGTCGAAGAAACACTGTTGCATCCCGGTCTTTGGATTTTAGTGATCGCGGCACTATTGACCCTATGGTCGATGGGTACCTACCTCAAGGCAGCGTGGCCCCATCTCAGTTCATCGACCACCGATTGAGAATCAAATAAAGACTTGAATCCGCTGTATCGTTGTTTAGCGGGTGATCAGTAATCGTCTGATCCGCCGCTAATGACACATCGCTTGAGTATTCGATGCAATCGTCTTGTGATGACTTTT
>PAFS01000023.1 GCA_002705325.1 Gammaproteobacteria bacterium
ATCAAAGGCCCCAGAAAGCTCCCGGACGTTATCAAGATATTCAAGCTGATGACTGCGCTCATTATCATCGTCGATGCCTTCAAGCGATCCTTCGTGGGGTTTGAGATCAAACATCTTGAGGTGGGCTTCGGCACGGCGACGACGCTCACGTTTGTCTAAGATGTGTGGATTACGTTCTTTGATATTTGCCAGTGAAGTTTCAAAGGTTTGGTGGAGCTCTTTCCACGCAGAGAGCACCTCTTCGACTGGCGCTCCGACTTTGAGACCAAGTGGACGCTTCCACGACTTTTTTTCACCCCAATACGGGTGGGGCAAAACAGCCTTGGGTACACGGCGTTCGTACTGCCAGTAGCCGTTATTTTNAGTCAGATATTTGAGGTTCATGAGCTCATNCATACAACCAGTGTAGGCATATGTCCCTACAAAAGTCCCTAAAAACACTGCGTTTCAGAGCTCAAAATATCAAGAAGTAATTGAATCTAAACGATTTTTTGGTATGGTTTTGGTGCCCAGGAGAGGACTTGAACCTCCACGGGGTTTCCCCCACTAGCACCTGAAGCTAGCGCGTCTACCAATTTCGCCACCTGGGCCAAGGTTTGCTAGGAGGCGGATCATAGTGAGGACTCTAACCCAAGTCAAGGATCGGTTAGACTAGGGCGATGCCAGTAAACCCTAGACCACTCCTAGTCATCACAGGCCCNACAGGNATTGGAAAAACCGATCTCGCAATGGCGCTTGGAAGTGAATCACCNTTACGACTGATTAGTGCAGATTCGGTCATGGTCTATCAGCATTTGGATATCGGCTCAGCGAAACCAACGGTCGAGGAACTTGCTAAGTGCCCACACGATTTGATCGATCTCGTACCGCCCGAACATGCGTTTGATGTGGGTCAGTTTGTGACCCATGCCGCGATGATGATTCAGAGTACATGGGATCATGGTCAAGTACCCTGTCTTGTTGGCGGGACAATCATGTATATAAAGTCGTTAATTGATGGTCTGGATACAATGCCCGTTGCAGATCCTGTCATTCGCGAGAAAATCCGATCGAAAGCCGAGTCAGAGGGGTGGCCTGCTATCCATGCTTGGCTGAGGGAGCTTGATCCGGAGTCGGCGGATTTGATTCATCCAAATCATTCGTCACGCATTGAGCGTGCACTTGAGGTACGACTTGTAACNGGGGAATCCATTTGTTCATTTTGGTCNGGTGGACANGCAGANCCGTCAATCGGNGGGCNAGCGGTTGATTTATCAGTTTTANCATTGGTNCCGTCTGATCGAGAACAATTAAAAGATCGCCTCAATCGACGTTTTGATTCAATGTTAGGACGTGGTTTTGAAGCTGAAGTTGAGATGTTGCGCCAGCGACCGACATTAACTCAAGACTGCCCATCGATGCGGAGTGTCGGATATCGACAGATGTGGCAATACCTCGATGGTGATCTCTCGGAAAATGAAATGAAAGATCAGGCGAAAGCAGCGACCCGACAATTGGCGAAGCGACAACTGACCTGGTTGCGATCATGGCGTACTGATACGAATACACTGATTGAAGTATCCAATTCGTTACCGGTAGAAAAAGGGAAGGTTTGGTTGTCTGGGGTACTTGACCGTGTTCTTTGAGCGCGAAACTGGCGGCGAGCGAGCCATTATTTGCTCAGTGACTATTCGAGAGCCGTTCTACATTCCTGATGTTGAGGAATTTGTTTCACTGGTTACNTCGGCGGGTGCAGAGGTTGTCGGTAAGATNAACGCGCAGCGNNAGAGCCCCAGTCCAGCTAATTATATTGGGGTTGGCAAAGTCGAGGAATTGGCAGCTCTTGTCCAAGCAACTGAAGCAGACTTAGTCATCTTCGATGGTCACTTATCGCCCAGCCAAGAGCGTAATCTTGAGAAGCAAGTCAAAGCCAGGGTGATCGATCGTTCGGGCTTGATCCTCGATATCTTCGCGAGTCGCGCAAAAACCTTTGAGGGCAAGCTTCAGGTTGAGCTTGCTCAACTTGATCATATTCGCACTCGATTGATCCGCGGATGGACTCACCTTGAGCGGCAAAAGGGGGGTATTGGTTTGCGTGGCCCAGGTGAGACACAGTTAGAAACCGACCGCCGTTTGATATCTGTTCGCATGAATTCGCTCAAAGGCCGATTAGAAAGGGTACGTAAGACGAGAAACCAAGGTCGAANAGCGCGTCGCCGAAATGCAATTCCAACGGTCGCGCTGGTGGGTTACACCAATGCAGGGAAATCGACGTTGTTTAATCGACTGACTAAGGCGCATATTTATGCGGCAGACCAATTGTTCGCGACNCTTGATCCAACACTTCGNAAANTCAATTTACCGGGTGGTGCTTCANNGATCGTGGCTGATACTGTCGGGTTTGTTCAAAACCTGCCGCATGCCCTCGTTGACGCATTTAGGGCGACACTTGAGGAGGCTGCTGAAGCAGATGTTCTGATGTTTGTTCAAGATGGAGCACATGCCGATCGATTGATGCAAGAGCAGGCGGTTCTTGAGGTCTTATATGAAATCGGAGCCCATGAAGTCCCTCGCGTCATTGTGATGAATAAAGTGGACATGCGTCCTGAAGTGAAACCAGGGCGGGATGAGGCCGGCCGCGTATGGATTTCAGCAAACAGCGGCGCCGGGCTGGAGGACCTGGGTTTGGTGCTCGCCGCAGCTATTGGCGAGACACCGAAAGAACATCATTTAGTGCTGCAACCGTCGGAAGGAAAGCTTCGTGCCAAGCTATATCAAGAGGCTGACGTGTTATCTGAATCAACGACTGAGATTGGTGAGACGCAACTGACGATCAGAATCTCCGAGGATAGGCTGGCAACTCTGATGAGAGAGGTTGGTCGAAGTCCACTTCACTGAGTATGATGCAGGGCCTCATGGAGAAAGTATGGCAGCCGACGATTCAGCATTAGAACAGTTAAAAACCCCTCCCCACTCGAGAGAGGCAGAGCAATCGTTACTCGGTGGCTTATTGCTTGATACACAAACTTGGGATCAAGTTACTGAAATGGTGACTCAGGAAGATTTCTATCTGCCAGAGCATCGGCTCATTTTTGAGGCGATGTTTAAGGTGTCTGAACGGAATCGCCCATTGGACGTGCTCACTATTTCTGAGCAGCTTGATGTCATGGATGAGGCGGACAACGCGGGGGGTATTGCTTATTTATCTGAATTGGCAGCGAGCGCCTCAAGTGCCAGCAACGTCACCGCTTATGCAGAAATTATTCGTGATCGCGCAGTCCTTCGTCAGCTAATCCGTGTCGCTGGAGAGATGTCTGAGAATGCGCGCAAGCCTGCGGGCCGGAGCGTTAGCGAAATTCTCGATGAAGCAGAATCCAAAGTTTTCAAAATCAGTGAGGAGCGGCCGTCACGAGGTGGGCCTGAGGCGGTCAATCATTACTTAAAAGTCGCACTCAGAAAAATCGATGAGCTGTATGCGTCAGATTCGGAAATCACAGGCGTATCGACTGGATTCAAGAAACTCGATCAGATGACTGCGGGGCTCCAACAATCTGATCTGGTGATTATCGCAGGTCGTCCGTCGATGGGTAAAACCACCCTTGCGATGTGCTTGGTCGAATCCTGCGTCATCAAATCAGAAAAGCCAACACTGGTGTTTTCGATGGAAATGCCTGGTGAGTCAATCGTTATGCGGATGCTTTCATCCCTCGGTCGGATTGATCAGATCAAGGTGCGTACCGGTAAATTAAGCGATGAAGATTGGCCTCGTCTAACGTCGGCTTTTAGTTTGCTGAACGAAAAGCCTCTTTACATCGATGACACACCAGCGCTGACACCAACCGAATTACGAACTCGCGCACGGCGCATCGCGCGGCAGCATCCGGAAGGGCTTGGTATGATAATGATTGATTATCTTCAGTTAATGCAGGTCGCAGGTGGTAGCGAAAACCGGGCTGGTGAGATTTCAGAAATCTCGCGTTCCCTAAAGGCCCTAGCGAAAGAATTGAATTGTCCCGTCGTAGCACTTTCCCAGTTGAACCGCTCACTAGAGCAGCGACCAAACAAACGTCCGGTGATGTCTGACTTACGCGAATCTGGAGCTATTGAACAGGACGCAGATGTGATTTGCTTTATTTACCGCGACGAGGTGTATAACGAGAACACTGAAGCAAAGGGTATTGCTGAGATTATTATTGGTAAACAGCGTAATGGTCCGATCGGTACAATAAGACTTGCATTCCTCGGGCAGTATACGCGCTTTGAGGACCTGGCTGAGTCATATTACGAGGACTTCCCACATGGGTAAGTCACTGCACGATCAGTTACTCGCTCTCGGCGTCGCTGACAAAAAGAAAGCAAAGCAAGCCAAACATCAACAGCGAGTTGAGTCCAAGGAACCGAAAGGGCCAGGTATTCAGGAAAGCCTTCAAGAGGCGCAGCAAAAAGCGCAGGATGAGAAAAAAGCTCGAGATCAAGCGTTAGCTACGGAGCGTGAGGCGAAACGTTTGAAGGCGGAGAAGCTTGCTCAGGTCCGTGACATGGTGAAATCAAATCTCATTGATCGCGGCCCTGACGCTCAACGGGTTGATTTTCGCTTCCCTTACGGAAAAAAAATCAGACCCTTCCCAGTCAGTACCGACGTGAGGGATCAATTGGCCCGAGGAATGATCGGTCTGATTGAGATCGATGGTGCAATATGTATCGTTCCGAGAGGTGTCCTCGAAAAATGCATAGAACGACTTGAAGGCCAGGAAATCTTTTCTCATCTTGCGAAACTAGAGGTGCAAGATGATGACTATCCACCGATCCCCGACGATCTCGATTGGTAAATGCCAGTCCATGAACTAGCGGCGCTTGGTGCGTCACTATGTTTTGCGATTGCCGGTGTGCTTGCTGTCAAACCGTCGCGTGCGCTTGGGGCAATTCGATTCAATCGTATCCGTATGCTGATCATGGCTGTCGGTCTTTTCGTTGCCGCGATGGTCTCCGGCGGGCTACCTACGCTGACAGCTGAATCGCTACCGATTTTATTGATCTCAGGCCTTGTCGGAATTTTTCTGGGCGATACTTTTCTATTTGCTGGGCTCCGCCGAGTTGGACCGCGGCTGAATGCTGTGATGTTTGCGTTCAATGCACCATTGACGGCAGTTGCAGGTATTTTCTTTCTTGACGAGATATTGTCTTTCTCGGTGTTTCTGGGATGCATCCTGGTCACAACAGGAGTCGTCATAGCTGTTGTCTACGGACAAAAGCGATCATCTTCAAGTCATTGGGACGTGGTGCATGGATCGTTACCTGTTGGACTGCTTTTTGGATTTTTGGCTGCTGCTGGACAGGCTGGAGGGATTCTCTTGTCACGACCGTTGATGGCACAGGGTGTCGATCCAATTGCAGCGTCAGCAGTTCGAGTTGCGATCGCAGCGGTTGCATTAGTCATTGTGTATGAAATTTCCAGTCGAGGTATGCAACGCGATCATTCTGCGTGGACCACAGAAGCCATACTGAAAACTTTGGGAAGCGGTGTGATTGGTATGGGCGTCGGGATGACACTTGTGATGTTCGCATTACAAGGTGGTGAGGCAGGAATTGTATCGACCCTTAGCTCGGCCGCCCCGGTTTTTATCTTGCCAGTTCTTTGGGTCATTTCAGCTCGTCGACCGGGAATTGGTGCATGGGTTGGCGCGAGCATTGTATTTTTTGGAACGGCGCTCATCTTCATTCAAGGCTGATGCACTGAATTTATGCAATTTATGCACAAATCTGGGGCTTTTTCGCTTGTGAAAGCAAAAGCCTAATGCTAGTTTTCTGAGCTATGGCGGCGGGCACACCCGAAGTTTGTCACGGCATAATAGTTGCTGATCCAAACGATGGGTGCCTACAAAATATTGATAAGGCCCGTATGAAGATTAAAACAAACCGCTTAATTCAGGAGTTATTCCATGAAATTGTCTGCAAAAATTGCAACTACTATCGCAGCGTCCGCTGTTGCAGTTGCTCAGGTCGCATCAGCTGGCACGCTGGATGATGTTAAAGCTCGTGGCGAGCTAAAGTGTGGCGTCAGTGGTGGCGTACCAGGATTCTCAGCACCAGATGATGCTGGTCGTATGCAAGGCATCGATGCAGCTGTCTGTGACGCGGTTGCGGCTGCAGTCCTCGGCGATGCAAGTAAAGTGACATTTATCCCACTGACAGCAAAGGAGCGTTTTACCGCGCTTGCATCGGGTGAAGTCGATGTGTTGTCGCGTAACACTACCCACACGCTGACTCGTGAAGCATCACTGGGTCTGAACTTCACGTACTACAACTACATTGATGGCCAAGGATTCATGGTCATGAAAGATTCTGGCATCAAGTCAACGCTTGAGCTGGATGGAGCGAGCATTTGTGTTCAAGCTGGTACAACAACTGAGCTGAACATGGCGGATTACTTCCGTAACAACAACATGTCATTCACTCCTGTTGGTTATGAGACATCAACACAAACACGTGAAGGCTTTGAAGGCGGTGCTTGTGATGTGTTGACATCTGATAAGTCTCAGCTGGCAGCCCTTTCAACTGAGATGAAGGTTGGTCCAGAAGGTGTGACGATTCTTCCAGAAACGATTTCAAAAGAGCCACTCGGGCCAGTCGTTCGTCAAGGCGACGACCAGTGGATGGACATCGTTGCGATGACACTGTACGCGTTGATCAATGCCGAAGAGCTTGGCATTACATCAGGCAATATCGATAAGTTGAAAGCGAACCCAAGTAATCCAAACGTTGCACGTTTGGTTGGAACCGAAGGTAATATGGGCGAGCTTCTAGGCCTCGGAGCTGACTGGTCGTATAACGCGATCAAGCAAGTTGGTAACTATGGTGAAATTTACGAGCGCACTGTTGCCAAGATCGGTATTCCACGTGCAGGTTCAGTAAATGATCTGTGGACTCGTGGTGGTATCCTTTACGCGCCACCGATTCGTTAATCGGATCGAATACCAGACCGGGCAAATGCCCGGTCTTTCTTTAATAATCGACGGATTGTATTGTGACAGAACGTGCCCGTGTTCCCCTGCATCGAGCCCCGAAGTTTAGAGCGTTAGTCTTTCAAATCCTGGCCTTGGGATTGGTGGTTTATGGGTTCCACTCGTTATTTCAAACGACAGTCGATAATTTAGTTGCTCGTGGCATCCAAACTGGAACCAGCTTCTTTGATGAAGTGGCACCGTTTCAAATTGGTTTCAGTCCGTTCTTCGACTACAAACTCGGCGAATCAACCTACATCGATGTATTTTTCGTCGGAATACAGAACACGATATTGGTCGCTGTACTCGGGATCATTGCGGCAACGATTCTCGGTTTCTTTATCGGGGTAATTCGCCTATCTCCTAACTGGCTTGTTTCTCGTGGCGCGCTTGCCTACATCGAGATTTTTAGAAACGTTCCACTGCTGTTACAGATTATGTTCTGGAACTTCGCAATCTTTTTGCCGTCGCTTCCGGCGCCAAAAAATTCGATCGAAATGGGCTCCTTTTATTTGAATGCTCGCGGCTTCCATACACCGCTGCCAGTGGTCGACGATTCGACTGGATTTACGATATGGATCGCGATGTTGGTGATTCTCTGTGCCGGCTTGGTTGTATTCGCGAGACGCGCAAAAGCGCGATTTGAGGATACTGGAGAGCAATTACCAATCGGATGGATCTCGTTGGGTGTAATCTTCGGTGGCGGCTATCTTCTCTATTTGATCGCTGGATCACCGCTGACATTCGACGAGCCGGTATTAGGACGTTTCAATTTCAAAGGGGGCGGACAACTTCCGCTACCGCTCTTCTCATTGTGGTTTGCGCTCACGCTNTACACGGCAGCCTTCATTGCAGAAAACGTNCGAGCTGGTATTCAGGCGGTATCACAGGGTCAGAATGAAGCCGCGCATGCGCTTGGGTTGTCTCGTAAAGACACTGTACGCCTTATCACGATTCCACAGGCACTTCGCGTGATTATTCCGCCAACGATCAGCCAATACTTAAACCTGACAAAAAACTCATCATTGGCGGTTGCAGTCGGGTACGAGGAATTGGTTGCTGTTTGGGCGGGGATTACTCTCAANCAGACCGGGCAAGCATTGGTGATTATTGGAATGACAGTTGCCGTGTATGAATGTTTGAGTTTGTTTACCTCTTTTGTACTGAACTGGTACAACAAGCGAATTCAGTTGACGGAGCGATAACATGGCTGATGTAAAAACCTTTGTTCCTGCTCCTGACCGTGCCCCCCCAAGTAACGCCATTGGTGCGTTTGCTTGGGTCCGTGACAACTTGTTTGGCTCGATCGGCAGTTCCGTTGCGACCTTGTTATTCTTTTATTTGTTCTTTAGTTACGTTCCGCCGTTCGTCGAATGGGCATTGATTAACGCGAACTGGACGGGCACTGATCGATCCGTTTGTGAAGCAAATACCGCTGGAGCCTGCTGGACGTTCATTAACGTGCGTTTTGAGCAGATTCTGTTTGGATTATATTTCGCGTCGAATCCGGATGAAATTTGGCGACCAACGCTGATCTTTATGGTATTTTTTGCCCTATTGATCCCCCTGCTTTTTGAGAAAACACCCGGTAAGAAGTGGCTGGTGATTGGGATTTTGGGTGTGTTTCCCGTGTTGTTTTACTTCATCGTCTATGGTGGATATTTCGGGATTTCGCAGTCGAATACGACACAGTGGGGTGGATTCTTACTGACCTTTGCGCTCGCCTTTGTTGGAATTTTATTAGCACTACCAATCGGCATTTTGCTGGCTTTAGGACGGCGGTCTGAGATGCCGGTGATCCGATCGATTTGTGTTGTTTACATTGAGTTCTGGCGCGGAACACCCCTTATTACAATTTTGTTTATGGCATCAGTTATGTTGCCCTTGTTTTTCCCGGCTGGAGTGGAGTTCGATAAGGTGGTCCGAGCGATGATTGGGATCACGATGTTCCAATCTGCCTATACAGCGGAAGCTGTGCGCGGCGGTCTGGCTGCGATTCCAAAAGGGCAGGCGGAAGCCGCGATGGCACTCGGACTCGGATACTGGCGGCGGACAGTCTTTATCACTTTGCCGCAAGCGTTAAAAATTTCGATTCCGTCGATTGTTAATACATTCATTGCGCTGTTCAAAGATACGTCGCTCGTGTCCATTATTGGTTTATTGGATCTTTTGAATATGGCGCAGACCGCGTCACGGTCGATGGAATGGAAAGGTTATGATATCGAAGCTTACTTATTTGCTGGATTTATTTATTGGGCATTCTGTTATGGCATGTCTCGATATAGTCAGAATTTAGAGCGCAAACTCGATACGAATCGGAGAAATTAATATGACCACAGAAACGCACATGGCGTCTGCTGAGCTGGGTGACACAATCATCAAGATTGATCGGCTGAATAAGTGGTATGGACAGTTTCACGTCTTGAAGGATATTGGTCTTGATGTGAAGCGAGGTGAGCGAATCGTGATTTGTGGGCCATCAGGATCCGGCAAGTCGACCTTGATCCGGTGTATTAACCGGTTGGAGACTCACCAAGAAGGGTCGATTATCGTTGATGGGATTGAGCTGACCGAAGATACCAAGCACATTAACGATGTTCGTCGCGAAGTCGGCATGGTGTTTCAACACTTTAATCTGTTCCCTCATTTGACAGTGTTGGAAAACTGTACGCTTGCGCCAATCTGGGTGCGTAAAACGCCGAAGCGTGAAGCCGAAGAAACGGCCATGCGTTATCTTGAGCGCGTGAAGATTCCAGAGCAGGCCAATAAATACCCAGGTCAGTTATCTGGTGGACAGCAGCAGCGTGTTGCGATTGCACGCTCACTTTGCATGAACCCGCGCGTGATGTTGTTTGATGAGCCAACATCAGCGCTGGATCCTGAGATGATCGCTGAAGTACTTGATGTCATGGTCGGCCTCGCCGAAGACGGCATGACCATGTTATGTGTTACCCATGAAATGGGCTTTGCTCGTAAAGTCGCGAACCGCGTGATTTTTATGGATGGCGGTCAGATTGTCGAACAAAACGAGCCTGAAGAGTTCTTTAATAATCCTCAAAACGACCGGACGCAGTTGTTCCTCTCACAAATCTTGCAACACTAAACAACTAACGGTGGAAAACCCGATCACTGCCCCTATGATAGTGCAGTGATCAATTTATTTGGCTAAGGAGTCTCCATGGCTTGGAATGAGCCCGGAAATAACGGCCGTGACCCTTGGGGTGGCGGCAATCGAAATGATCAGGGTCCGCCTGATCTCGACGAAGTTGTAAAGAAGCTACAACAAGGCCTCAACGGTCTGTTTGGCAAGGCGGGTGGTGGATCTGGTGGAGGATCAGACTCAGGCGATGGTCCGGGCTTTGATTTTTCCGGGAAAGCCGTTGGTGTTTTCGCAGTCATNGCGCTCNTCGCATATGGTGCNCTTGGTCTTTACAAAGTNGACGAACAAGAANGAGCCGTCGTGCTTCGATTCGGGCAGTTCTTGGAGACGAAAACGCCGGGTCTTCGGTGGAATGCGCCAATCATCGATGAAGTCAACAATGTCAACGTGACGCGTGTTCGGACACATACCTCACAGGGTGTGATGTTGACTGAAGACGAAAATGTGGTCGATGTGACCCTTGCTGTTCAGTATGTCATTTCCAACCCACGTNATTTTTTGTTGAACATCCGGGAGCCTGAGGTCACGCTGACGCANGCGACTGACTCCGCGATTCGTCACGTGGTTGGTTCATCGGAAATGACGGNGGTCATTTCTGAAGGTCGTGAGGCCCTTGGTGGCGAGGTTCAGCAACGCCTTCANGAGTATCTCGACAACTACGTCGCTGGGCTCCGAGTGGTCAAAGTGAACCTTGAAAACAGCCAGCCACCCAGCCAGGTGCAGGCGGCATTCGATGACGTGATCAAGGCNCGAGAAGACGAGCAGCGTCTCAAGAACCAAGCCGAAGCGTATTCGAACGGTGTGATCCCGGAAGCTCGTGGTCGTGCCCAGCGTGTGCTGGAAGAAGCGAACGCATATCGCGAACAGGTTGTTGCACAGNCACAGGGTGAAGCTGACCGCTTTCTGAAGCTATTGGCTGAATATCGCAAGGCACCAGAGGTGACACGTCAGCGNCTCTACATTGATGCAGTTCAAGAAGTAATGCAGCGTTCTTCGAAAGTGATGGTCGATGTCGATTCAGGGTCGAACATCATGTATTTGCCATTGGATCGGATTGCGAGCCAGGCGGCACCATCCATTGCCAATCAAAATCGAAGCTCATCGGTATCTACCGTTCAGCAGGCAACTGCCGGTATGACACCGGGTGACATTCGGAGTTTGACCGATCAGGTCATCCAAGAACTTCGTTCACGTCAAACCGATGATTCACAAAGAGGGAGTATCCGATAATGTCAGGACGTCAAATGAGNATTCTGATNGGATTGGTAGTCCTNGTGGCTATCGTGTCCAACGCACTCTACGTAGTCAACGAGCGCGAACGTGCTGTGCTTCTTAAGTTTGGTGAAGTGGTCGCTACTGATATCNAGCCCGGACTTCATTTTAAAATTCCAATCGTTAACGATGTGCGTCGNTTTGAGNCGCGTTTGATTACATTGGATTCGAGCCCGCAACGATATCTAACTGCTGAGAAAAAAGCGCTGATCGTGGATTCGTTTGTGAAGTGGCAGGNTGCTGATGCAGGGAAGTACTACACCGCAACAGGTGGTGATGAATTTTCAGCGAACAGCCTGCTCGCATCGCGGGTCGATAACGGTTTACGTAACAAGTTCGGTGAGCGGACAGTCTACGAGGTTGTGTCCGGCGAACGNGATGCGTTAATGNCGGAAATCACTGAGGAACTTGACCGGATTGCACTCAGTGAGCTTGGAATNCATGTGTTGGATGTTCGGGTGAAAGGGATTGATCTACCACCAGAGGTTTCCAACGCTGTTTATGCACGGATGAGTACCGAGCGAGAGCGTGAGGCGCGNGATCACCGGTCGCGAGGGCGCGAGCTTGCCGAAGGTATTGAGGCGGACGCNGATCGCCAGAACACGGTCATTGAGGCGAATGCGTATCGTGAGGCACAGCAGATTCGAGGCGAAGGNGACGCGATCGCTGCGGAGNTTTATGCNAATGCCTTTAACCAAGACCAAGAGTTTTACGCATTCTATCGTTCGATCTCTGCTTACNAGAGTTCGTTCGCTGGCAAAGAAGATCTGTTGGTCATCGACCCTGAGTCAGACTTTTTCCGCTACCTGAAAAACCCGACCGGGAAATAAGGATTGCCTCTGGGCAGCGTCAGGGCTGCCCAAGTGATTCGCCCATCCTCACAGCTCGTCCACTCGTCATCTCTTCATGAACCCCCTTCATTGAATTCGGAATCACAGTGATCACCGTCGATCCATATTGGAATCGTCCGACTTCATCGCCTTGGGCAAACTTATGATGCGCACCGCGGTGGTAGTTCCATTCTGTTATCGTTTGGCCTGGAGGGCTAATTAAACCGGCAAATGGCGTTTCCACTGACGCAACAAGCATCGCACCGACGAGTACCATTGAAAATGGGCCATGNGGGCTTTTGAAATGCATGATCACACGCTCATTTCGAGCAAAAACAGCGGGGATCGCGGTTATCGTGGATTCATTAACAGAGAATAAGCGACCGGGTATGTGCACCATATGCTTCAGTTCTGCATCCATTGGACAATGGATGCGATGGTAATCTTTTGGTGACAGATAGATAGTGAGATAATGGCCGTCTTGGTAGGTTTTGTTGTACTCCTCGCTGCCAAACAGCTCAGCCAATGAAAAGTGGTGTCCTTTCGCGGTGAGTCGGGTATTTTCTGATAACTGTCCGCCGCTAAGCACAGTTCCATCGGCCGGTGAGGCGATATGTTCTTTTCCTGCTAGCGGTCGGATACCGTCTTTGAGTGCGCGAGTGAAGAATGCGTTGAAATGTGGATAGGCATCCAGTGCAGGTTCGGCAACCTCATCCATCTGAATATCAAAGCGTTGAATGAATTGCTGGATCAAAAAATCCTTGACCTTGCGGTTTTCGCAGAACGCCAATCGCCCAATGGCCCGTGAGAGAAAATGTCCGGGTAGGCCATATTGGATCAGCGTATTGACGTTTTGTATGAGATTCACGCGTTTCCTCCACTGAGGGTGTCTAAAATTCGATGAAAGGATTCAAGTCGTCGTCTGGACAGTTTGCCTTTTTGAACAGCATCGGTCACAGCACAACCCGGTTCCTGGCGGTGTCGGCAATCCCTAAATCGACAGTTATCGGAAAATTTTCGGATGTCTATAAAACCCTGCTCGACATCAGTGCGTGAAATCTGTTCGAGGCCAAAATCACGAATTCCAGGGGAATCAATAATGGACCCACCTTGTGCGTATNCATAAAAGCGGGCGGTTGAGGTCGTGTGTCGGCCTAGTCGAGTTTGTTGATGGAGGTGGCCAACCCGAATTTGCTCGTTGGGGAGCAGTGCTTGCACCAAGCTCGATTTACCGACACCGGACTGGCCGATGAAGACTGAACTTTTAACAATGAGGTGTTCTGACAATGCATCGAGACCGCCNGCTTCTCTNGTAGTTGCCTCAACGACTGTGTATCCGATGACCTCATATAGATTTTTGATTGCAGCCAAGAAGTTACGATTGACCTCTGAGTCCTGTAGCAAGTCAACTTTGTTAATCACAATTAATGGCGGTATTCCAGCNACTTCGGTGGCNACTAAATAGCGATCCAGGAGCTCGGGTTGTGGTGNAGGCTCAAGTGCTGTAACGATGACCAGTTGATCAATATTTGCGGCCATTGCTTTGATGACACCGCGAGAGTCTGGTCGTTCGAGTACATTGCGTCTTGGCTCGCAAGCAATCACGATTCCGGCATCATCAGTCGTTTGGAAAACCACTTGATCGCCTGTCACCAATGAGGCGAGGTTTGCGCGCAGATGACAGCGGACAGGGTCAGCAATGGGCTGGCCTTGTGTGTCCACAGCAACCACTTCAACTTGTTTACCAAAGCGCGCCACAATACGGCCAGCCTGTTCTTGCCCAAGCCCTCCGGCCTCGAGAAGTTCTTCGACCTGCGCTTTGTGGCGCGATGCTCGGTCAAGACGCTCTTTTTGGATTTTTTCGATGCGCCATGCCTGCTGACGNGTGAGTTTCCGTTTGCTCATGTTATTTCAAAGCGATGCGTGACTTCCGTTAGATCGAACCTCATTATTACAGGCATTGAAAGGAGAAACTATGTCTGATCCCTATGGAGATGCTGAGGCATCCCGTTACGACAACCCTGTGGCCTCAAGGAAGTGGCTTTTGGAGTTGCTCGAAGAGGCCGGTCGGCCTCTTGATTACGAAGAGATGGCGTCGCTGACTCAGACCATTGAGTCGAATCGCGAGGGATTATCTGCCCGATTGTCAGCGATGTGTCGTGACGGTCAGATCATTACAGATCGGATTGGACGTTATGTGTTGGTGNATCGCGCTGGATTGGTGTCTGGCCGCGTCAGCGCTCATCGCGATGGGTTTGGATTTTTTGAACCAGATGACGATGGGGATACGCTCTATTTGCACGATCGGCAGATGCGAAAAGTATTTCATGGCGATCGTGTACTGGTTGCCGTGATGCCACCATCGAGACATTCAAAAAGTAAGCGTGAAGCCCGGATCGTTGAGGTACTCGAGCGAACGCATCAACGCTTGATCGGGCGACTGAGAGAGCAGGCAGGGGTGAAATTCGTCACACCCGAGGATGATCGGTTTCTGCACCAGATTTTGATTCCAGACGATCAATTACATGGCGCCCAGTTTGGTCAATTTGTGGTTGTTGAGCTCGATACATTTCCTGAATCAAATCGCCAACCCGTTGGGCATGTTGTTGATGTCGTCGGCGCAGCCTCCGATCCAGGGATTGAGGTTCAGGTCGCTGTCCGAACGCATGATTTGCCATATGAGTTTTCTGAGGAAGCGATTGATCAGGCACGCGCCTTTGGCGATACCATTGATCCAGCAATCGCTGATACGCGAACGGATTTAAGAGATTGTCCATTCGTGACGATTGATGGCGAGGATGCACGCGATTTTGATGACGCAGTCTATGCCGCACCACGGGGTAAGAATGGATGGACGCTGTGGGTGGCGATTGCGGATGTTGCGAATTATGTCACTGAGAATTCACCACTCGACCAAACAGCGATTGAGCGCGGAACGTCTGTCTACTTTCCAAGTGAAGTGATCCCGATGTTACCCGAGACCCTGTCGAACGGACTGTGTTCTTTGAATCCGCATGTCGATCGTCTGGCTCTGGCGGTCTGTTTAGAGATCGCCTCGACAGGTCGTGTGACAAGCTATCGATTCCATGAAGTCGTTTTCCGGTCGCAGCAACGACTCACTTATAAAGAAGTCCAAGATACGTTGGATGCAGTTGAGGCGGATCATCAATCGCCGGCTACTCTGAGGGCGGCTATCGTCGACTCAGGTCACTTCAATACCAATGCTGTGGCTGAAAATGTGGCTGATTTATTTTCGCTGTATCGAGTGCTGCGTGCAGCACGCGACGATCGCGGTGCTTTGGATTTCGATTCAGTAGAGCCGAAGTTTAGTTTCGATGACAAAGGTAAAATCAGCGGTGTTGTCCCACATCAACGTCTNGAGGCGCATAAACTCATTGAGGAATGTATGTTGGCGGCCAATGTCGCTGCCGCTCGCTGTTTGAAAAAGTTTAAACTGCCAACGTTGTATCGGATTCATGAAGGTCCGAGTGATGAGCGTTTAGCAGCTCTTCGGCAATTCTTGGGCTCGATGGCGCTGGGTTTAGGTGGTGGCGAGAAGCCAGAGCCATCTGATTACCAGGTGTTACTCTATCAAGCGCAAGTANGTCCAGACTTTCCGTTGATTCAGGCAATGATCTTACGTTCCATGCAACAAGCGAAATATGCCCCCGACCCAGACATTGGACATTTTGGGTTGTCGTATGATCATTACACGCACTTTACGTCTCCAATTCGTCGATATCCCGATTTAACAGTTCATCGACTATTGAAGCGGATTGTGCAAACAGGTGCTCAAGATGATCCTGTGAAGCTTGTTAGAGATCACTTACCAGATATGGAGCGGATGGTCGGGTTAGGTGAGCATTGCTCGATGACGGAGCGTCGTGCAGATGAAGCCAGTCGCGATGTCGGGCAATGGCTGAAATGCCAATTCATGCGTGAAAAACTCGGCGAAGAGTATCAGGGTACGATCACTGGGGTGGCAGGTTTCGGNCTCTTTATTCTACTCGATGAACTCTTTGTTGAAGGGATGGTTCATGTGACCCAACTGCCACCTGATTATTGGGTGTTCAGCGAGCAACAGCACACCTTGACTGGTGAGCGGACTCATCAAGTCTTCCGTTTGGCTGATTCAGTCCGAGTGACAGTGGCTCGCGTGGATTTAGATGCACGTCGAATTGATTTTGCATTGGCAGGAAACGGCCCTACTGGACGGCCACGCAGAGTCAGCGTTCGGTCTCGGTTGAAAGAAGGTAAAATTCCTGGAAAGAATCAGTCGAGAGATCGCTCGAAAAAATCAGGGAAAAGACGGCGATGAGTCAGCACAGGCGACGCCAATCGAAAAAGCAAGATGCCCCCGGACAGGTTGCAATTGTGGGAATCCATCCTGTACGCGTGGTACTTGGTCAAGCGCGTGTTTCTGAAGTCTGGATTCGAGAGGGCGNTAGTGAANATCGCTTGAGAGATCTNACGGCGATCGCCAAATCACAAGGTGTTCATGTGATTGACGTNTCATCGCGTGATTTTGACGATGCGGTCTCTGGCGATATGAATCATCAAGGTGTGATGGCATTGACGAAGCCTCGGGACATGGAGCCTGAAAATGCACTACCGGTTCTGCTCGATGGGATCGAAAATCCATTGGTTTTGGTTTTGGATGGTGTGACCGATCCACATAATTTCGGCGCCTGTTTGCGTTCAGCTGAAGCCTTCGGAGCCGCTTGTGTGGTTGTACCGAAAGATAATGCAGCACCCTTAAATCAGATTGCACGTAAGACCTCGTCGGGAGCCAGCGAGCTGATTCCTGTGGTCAAAGTCACCAATCTCGCGCGGTGCTTGCGTGGACTTCAGCAAGATGGATTTTGGGTCATAGGTGCTGCTGGTGAATCCATCGTGGGCCTCGAGCAGGCATCACACAATGGGCCACTGGCGTTAGTCATGGGATCTGAAGGTGCAGGCCTTAGGCGTCTGACGCGTGAGGTGTGCGATGCGCTGGTGGCGATTCCGATGAGCGGTCATATTGAGAGTTTGAACGTGAGCGTTGCAACCGGCGTGTTGCTTTATGATTTACAAAGTCGGCGTGGTGCACTGGACGCATCACGTGCTTATGAGGAGCGAGTGTAATGCGCTGTCCCTTTTGCCAAGCCCTGGACACGAAAGTGATTGATTCAAGACTGCATGCTGAGGGCTCACAAATCCGCCGTCGCCGTGTTTGTCCTGATTGTGATCAACGATTTTCGACCTATGAGAGCGCTGAGTTAGTGATGCCTCGGATTGTGAAGAGCAATGGGCAGCGCGAAAACTTTGATGAAGATAAATTGCGTCGAGGCCTCACGCGGGCACTTGAAAAGCGACCGGTGAGTACGGTGCAAATTGATGCATGTATCCAACGAATTAAACGGGCGCTGCAATCGGAATCCGATAAGGAAATTGAATCTCGTCGCATCGGCGATCATGTGATGCGCGAGCTGAAAGCACTTGATCAGGTCGCTTACGTACGCTTCGCATCCGTCTATCGAAGCTTTGGGGACGTCACAGAATTCATCGGTGAGATTGAGAAACTATCGGATGAATGAATTCTCAGATCTTGAGCGCCTGGCGATGCGCCGCGCGCTGTTGATTGCAATGGGTGGCCTCTATTCCACAGGTGAAAATCCACGTGTCGGTGCATGTTTCATCCGAGATGGTGAAATTCTTTCCGAAGGATTTCATCGAGCACCTGGGCAACCACATGCTGAAATTGAGGCGATTGATGCTACTGACACTCAGATACTCAAAGGATCCACCTGCGTGGTCACATTAGAGCCCTGTTCGCATCATGGTAAGACCGGGCCATGTGTTGATGCCTTGATTGAGACTGGTGTCAGTCGTGTGGTAGTTGCAATGGTTGATCCCAATCCGCTGGTGGCAGGGGAAGGGATTCGTCGGCTTCAAGAGGCTGGGATTGATGTTGTTGTTGGTCTCTATGCACGTGAGGCCGAGCGTTTAAATCCAGGTTTTGTCTCACGTATGACTCGATCACGTCCCTATATNTGGGTGAAATCGGCAGCCAGTGTCGATGGCAAGATTGCGATGGCGGACGGTGAGTCACAATGGATCACTGGACCTGATGCCCTTAATGATGTGCAGCACTTACGCGCCCGATGCCAAGCAATTGTGACAGGAATCGATACGGTACTGATTGATAATCCGCGGTTGACCGTTCGGCATCAGTCGGCAGGCATCCGATTGCCAGATGACATTAAAGCNACTCAACCACTTCGAGTGATCCTCGATACGCATGGCCGACTTCCGGAGAAAGGCGCGTTATTTGAAGCCGACGGTCCCATCCTTTGGATCACCGGAAGCCATTTTGATCATCCGCTGATGCACTCCGATCGTATCGAGCAATGGGTTGCACCACTGAAAAACAATCGGATTGATTTACAGGTTGTCGTGTCCGAGCTTGCCGATCGGCGGATCAACGAAGTATTGGTTGAGGCAGGTCCACGATTGGTNGGCCAGTGTATTACGGAGGAGTTGGTTGANCAGGGTGTTTTGTACCTTGCGCCGAAACTCCTTGGGCAGGCCGCACGATCCCTGTATNATNTCGCCCCCGCACAACTGGCTGANGCNCCAGANNTTTTNATTCAGGAGATCCGTGCGNAGTGGGCAAAGATCTCCGATTGGACTGGACACTAAGGACGGGCGCTTAATATGGCTTTGGCATCTGTCGAGACCTTAATTGCGGATATTCGTGCTGGAAAGATGGTTATCCTGATGGATGACGAGGATCGCGAAAACGAGGGCGATCTTGTGCTTGCTGGCGCGCATTGCACGCTAGAACATATCAACTTCATGGCACGTCACGCGCGTGGCTTGATTTGTCTGACCCTGACTGAAGCACGTTGTCGGCAACTCGGGCTCCCACCGATGGTGGTCGAGAATACTGAGCGACATAAAACAGCCTTTACCGTGAGTATTGAGGCAGCAGAGGGTGTGACCACGGGTATCAGTGCCGCCGATCGCGCACGGACTGTTCAAGCAGCGGTTGCGGCAAACGCGAAACCGGCTGACCTGGTGCAACCTGGCCACATCTTCCCAGTTCAAGCAAGGCCCGGCGGTGTATTGATGCGAGCCGGTCATACGGAAGCGGGGTGTGATCTTGGGCGTCTAGCGGGTCTTGAGCCCGCGGCAGTGATTTGTGAGATCATGAATGATGATGGATCGATGGCTCGTCGCCCTGAATTGGAGGCGTTCGCTGAGCAACACGGTCTTTCCATTGGGACCATTGCTGATTTGATCCAATACCGCGCGACCACAGAAACGACGGTCGAAATGGTGCGCGAAGAAGCGATCGAAACTGAATTTGGGGCCTTTCGCTTGCAGATGTTTCAGGACCAGATTTTGGGTGGTACCCATTTGTGCCTGATTAAAGGTGAGCCGACTCCTGAGCGCCCATGTTTGGTACGAGTCCATGTACCGGATACGCTTCGAGATCTTGTGCAAGTATCATGGCATGGACGCGGTAGTTGGCCCTTACCTCAGGCATTGAAGGGCGTTGCCGAGGCTGGTGAGGGTGTCGTCGTGATTTTGGAAAATCGTGGTGACGAACCAATTGAGGAGCGATTTTCGCAATATGTTGGCGATACATTACCGAAACCCGGAACGCGGTTGGTCCCTTACCTCACGGTTGGAACAGGCTCACAAATCCTAAAACATGCGAATGTGGGTAAAATGCGTCTATTGTCGACGCCAATGAAATTCAGCGCGATCTCAGGGTTTGATCTTGAGGTTGTGGAATATGTGGAATACGAGGGGTAAACCCATGCAAATGATTGAAGGACAATACACTGATGCTGATGGCCGTTATGCCATTGTGGTCGGACGGTTTAACCAGTTTGTGGTTGATTCGCTAGTCGAAGGTGCTGTGGATGCGCTCGTTCGTCACGGTGTTGACGAAGATAATATTACCGTCGTTCGTGTCCCTGGCGCCTATGAGATCCCGCTGGCTGCCCAGGCAGTCGCCGAAAAAGGTGACGTGGATGCCATCATTGCGTTGGGCGCTGTGATTCGCGGCTCAACCCCGCATTTTGATTATGTTGCCGGCGAATCAGCAAGTGGCCTGAACAAGGTACAGATGGATACAGGTGTTCCCTGTTCCTTTGGCGTGTTGACTGTTGATACGATCGAGCAAGCCATTGAGCGTGCCGGCACCAAATCGGGTAATAAGGGCGCTGAGGCGAGTTTGGTTGCGATCGAAATGGTTTCTGTTTTGAGACGAATCAGTGAGTGATGAATCGCCTATTCAGCCGACAGCCTCACAACGTCATCGCGCGCGCGAGGCGGTGATTCAAGCACTCTATCAGTGGGAGCTATCGGGGTATCCAATGACTCAGGTGGTGGCCATGTTTCGCGCGGATAACGATCTGAAACGTGCCGATATTGCNTTNTTTNATGATGCGCTGACAGCGATTGATCATACGCACCAAACGTTGGTCGANTCGTTGAANCCTTNCCTGTCGCGTGAGCTCTCTGAATTGACCCCAATTGAGCGNAATATCCTGTTATTGGGAGCTTATGAGCTCTCAGCACGGATTGATATTCCATTTAAAGTGGTCATCTCTGAGGCAGTTGCTTTGAGTAAAAAGTTTGGTGCGACGGATGGTCATAAATTCGTCAACGGCGTGCTCGATCAACTCGCCGCCAATGCGCGCGCAATAGAGGTTCAGGCGCTTGGGGCTCGTGAANGAGTTTGAACTGATTCGAACCTATTTTCAGCGGGATCCGTTAGATCCTTCTGTGACTCTTGGAAATGGCGACGATGCGGCAGTTGTCTCGCAACATAGCGATTTCGAGACGGTGGTTTCTGTTGATTCGGTAATTGCTGGTTGTCACGTTCCACTCATGTGCCCTCCTGATGGCTTCGCGGCAAGGCTTCTGGGTCGAGGGTTGAGTGACCTCGCTGCAATGGGTGCTGAGCCGCAATCTGTGTTGTTATCACTGACCCTTCCGACGCTTGAGCCTGGGTGGATCGATCATTTTGCTAGTCGGTTTCACCAGCTGTGTGTTCGATTTGGTGTGGATTTGATTGGNGGCGACACAACGAAAGGCCCGTTGAGTGCGCATCTGACGGTACTTGGTCAGGTGCCAAAGGGATCAGCAGTCACACGGAGTGGACTGAAATCAGGTGATGATCTTTGGCTATTTGGTCCTGATTTGGGTGGCGCTCGTGCCTATTTGGATGTATTGCATGGCCAAGAGACTGATCATGAAATCTGGGCCGAGCGTTATTGGCGACCCGAGCCACAGCTCGACGCGGGTNTATCGCTCAGAGGTTTGGCCAGTGCGATGATTGACGTTTCCGATGGACTGTGCCAAGACTTATTACACCTTCTCGATCATGCGGTCGGTTCGGCAAGCGTCAAACTGCAATCAAAATTGTTTCCATTATGTCCGGATCTGGTGGATCGTTTTGGACGAGATAAAGCTTTGGAATACGCGCTCACCGGTGGTGATGATTATTGTTTGTTGGCTTCAATTCGGGGAGGAGTCACGGTTCCAACTGGGGGTCGACGAATTGGAATGGTCGTTAAAGGAGAGACCGATCGAATTCTATTGGATGGCGAACCACTTCCGGACGCGTGGCAANTTGGGTGGGATCACAGCCGATGAATGAGGTGAAGTTTTGGATCGCTGTCGGCCTTGGTAGTGGTTTATCGCCAAAAGCGCCAGGTACTACTGGAACCTTAGGTGTCCTACCGTTGCTCGTATTGATGTGGGATGCATCAGTTCTCGCTTGGACTACTGGATTGGTGATTCTCTGTGCGTTATCGATCTGGAGTANTCCTGAGGCGGGGCGGAGACTCGGNGAGCNAGATCATGGACAAATCGTGATCGATGAGTGGGCGGGGATGTGGCTGGTTGCATTTGGGCTCAATACCTTGACCGAGCTCACTGTGTGGATGGGACTTTTGATCGGTTTTATTGGGTTTCGGATCTTTGATATCGCCAAGCCTTGGGCAGTGTCTTGGTGTGAACGCAAGATCCCAGGTGCCTGGGGTGTTTTGATGGATGATATCGCTGCGGGCGGATATGTTCTTATTCTTGCCTTGGTCTTTGGTATGCTTAGCGGCTAATCAGGATAAGACCATGACCATCAAACACATCGATAATTGCCAACTCCCGACCCAATGGGGCACTTTTGATATGCACGGATTCGAAGAGCTTGACTCNGGNAANGAGCATATCGCGCTTGTCATGGGCGACCCNGGACANGAACAACCGGTNCTNATTCGTGTGCATTCGGAGTGTTTGACNGGTGATGCGCTGTTCTCGCAGCGTTGTGATTGCGGAGCTCAGCTCNAGCATGCGATGNCAGCAGTTGCAGCGAAAGGTTCTGGCATCATTTTGTACTTACGCCAAGAGGGTCGCGGTATCGGATTACTCAACAAAATCCGAGCGTATCATTTGCAAGACGAAGGGGCTGACACAGTCGACGCCAACGAAGCCCTGGGNTTTGCCGCGGACCAGCGNGANTATTCCATGGTTAGCCCAATGCTGGCCCACTTTGGCGTCACTGACGTTGAGTTATTGACCAACAACCCGAAAAAAGTCGAGGCACTTGAGGGACTCGGTATCTCCGTGGTGAAGCGTCATTCCATTGAAACGGGATTGACCCCGCATAATCAGGACTACTTGAAGACTAAACTCAACCGCCTGGGNCACTTACTCAGTCAGTCTGAAAACTTTAGCTGAGTCGTTTTTCAATTGCCGCCTCAATGCCATTCGCATCGAGTCCAACGCGTGCCAACATCGCCTCTGGTTTGGCATGTGCTTCATATCGATCGGGCAAACCGAGACTTAATAGATTGACGGTCAGTCCNTGATCTGCAAAGTACTCACCCACTGCCGATCCAGCGCCGCCCATGCGTTGATGTTCTTCAACGGTTATCACTAGTTTTGCATCGGCATATTGCCTGAGAACGGCTTCATCAAGTGGTTTGACCCAGCGCATATCGATCACTGTCGCNTCGAGTTTTTCTGCGNCTTTGANCGCGGCAAAGACGCGCGAACCAAAACCTAGGATGACAATTCCTGATTGGCCCTCACGGCGAGTTAAGGAGCGACCAACCTCAACTGTATTCAAACTTGCATCGGGCAGTTCGCCAGGACCCTGTCCGCGGGGATATCTCACGGCCGCTGGACCTTGGTGTTGATAACAGGTTGAAAGTAAAAGCCGACACTCAGCCTCACTGGATGGCGTTGCGATGATGATTTCGGGCAAGGTTCTTAAATAGGCGTAATCATA
This sequence comes from Gammaproteobacteria bacterium, assembly GCA_002705325.1. The sequence continues at coordinate 23,533 of PAFS01000023.1, forward strand.
GACGCCCGCGTGCGTGGGACCATCTTCGCCAACGAGCCCAGCACGATCAATGGCAAANGTGACATCGAGACCTTGAACACACACGTCATGAATGACTTGGTCATACGCGCGCTGCAAGAAGGTTGAATAAATCGCGACCACGGGCTTGGTACTTTGTGTGGCAAAGCCTGCTCCGAGGCATACCGCGTGTTGCTCTGCAATTGCCACATCATGGTAACGATCGGGAAATCGTTTGGAGAATTCGATTAAATCAGACCCTTCTCGCATTGCTGGTGTGATCCCGACAAGTTGTGAATCGTTGTCCGCCATATCGCAGATCCACTGCGCGAAAATATTCGAATAGGAAGGCTTGGGTGTTGCTGATGCGTCAGATTTCACCTCGAGTTTTCCGATTGCGTGGTATTTGATCGGATCATCTTCAGCTGGGACAAAACCACAGCCCTTTTGGGTNACCACATGCAAAAACTGTGGACCTGGAAGGTCCCTCATGTTTTGTAGTGTCGTCANAAGCCCGGATAAATCATGNCCATCGATCGGTCCGATATAGTTAAATCCGATTTCTTCAAAGAGGGTCGCTGGGCNCATCATCCCCTTTAGATGCTCTTCGGTTTTCTTGGCAAATTGTGCCAGTGGTGGCAGTGGCTCGAGCAACTTNCGCGCTTCATCACGACNGCGGGTGTATGTTTTGGATGAGAGTAACTTCGCAAGGTAGTCACGAATCCCGCCTACGTTCCTCGAAATCGACATGTCGTTGTCATTCAAGATCACGAGCATGTTCGCTTTTTCGCTCGCCGCATGGTTCAGCGCCTCAAAAGCAATTCCTGCTGTCAGCGCACCATCTCCGATGACTGCCACATGGCGACGACTCGAATGGTTGATTTTGGCATCCAATGCCATTCCCAGAGCGGCGCTTATTGAGGTGCTCGAATGGCCGACACCGAAGGTATCGTAAGGACTTTCCTTGCGATCCGGGAAAGCGGCCAGACCACCTTCTTTACGAATCGTCGGGAGTTGTTCGCGACGTCCTGTCAGGATCTTGTGTGGGTAAGCCTGGTGACCGACATCCCACACCAACTGATCGAAGGGGGTGTCTAAGCAGAAATGCAATGCAACAGTCAGTTCGACAACACCGAGTCCCGCTCCAAAATGTCCGCCAGAGATACCGACTGAATACAGTAAGTATTCACGTACTTCGTCGGCGACTTGACGTAGTTGATCGCGATTCAGTAAGCGTAAATCATAAGGCGAGTGAATCCCTTCCAGTAGTGGAATCGTCGGGCGCTCGCCCGGAATGGTGTGGAAGAGTTTCATTGATGGCATTAATTCGTTCGCTCCACGCTCAATAGCGCTAATTGTTCTAACATGGTGGTGTCTCCTGCCACTCGCGCAAGGGCTTCCTGAGCAATTTCCACCAATGCATAGGCCTCTTGTTCGCTTGCTTCAAGCCCAAGAAGACCTGGGAATGTCGATTTTCCGAGTATTTGATCTCGACCCTGCGTCTTCCCGAGCGTCTGTGTCGGGGCTATTTCGTCGAGGATGTCATCTTGGATCTGAAAGGCAAGACCGATGGCTTGACCAGCTTGTGTCAGCGCATCCCAGTCGTCATTGGAAGGATTGCCACAGACGGCACCCATCAGCACGCTAGCGGTGATTAATGCTCCTGTTTTCTTCGCATGCATGGCTTTTAAAGCATCCAGAGACAGAGCTTTACCTTCAGATTCAAGATCAATTGCCTGGCCGAGTGCCATGCCCCGAAATCCAACGGCTTCACCGAGCAGGTTGAGTTGTTTAACTCGCATCCGATCGGTTCGGCTATCTGTCTCTCCAAGAATTGAAAACGCGAGTGCTTGCAATGCATCTCCAGCAAGGATCGCGGTCGCCTCATCAAATGCAATGTGTGTTGTTGGTTGACCGCGTCGGAGCGCGTCATCATCCATTGCGGGAAGATCATCGTGGATTAACGAATACGCATGCAGTAGTTCAACTGCGATGGCTGCTGCATCTGCTGCATCTGGGCTCGCACCGGCCGCATCAGCGGCGGCATACACCAACGCAGGGCGTAAGCGTTTACCACCACGGAGAACACTGTACCGCGCAGCGTCTAATAGGTTGGAGTCACCAAGATGTTTTCCAAGCGCGTTGTCGAGTGCTTGGTCGATCCGTATTCGGATCTGTTCGAGCCAGTCTTGATCCAATGCGTTTAAGCCTCCGGATCAAATGGCGCTTGTTCGCCAGATTGCTTGATTTCGGTTACTTTTTGTGAAGCTGAATCGAGAATTGCGTGACACTCTTTGGCCAATTGAACACCTTTTTCAAATGCATCGAGCGATGTGTCTAAAGGCATCGATCCCTGTTCCATTTGTCGAACGAGTGCCTCGAGCTCCGCAAGCTTTGCCTCAAACGATGGTGTATTGTTTGCGTCAGACATGGCTAACCCCCAATAAAAAACGTGTGGTAAATCGACCGAACAATCACGCCTACGATCATTCATCCAAGACCGGTACGGTTGATAATAAATTCCTGACGTGTCAATTGAAGGCGTTTCTGCCAGAAAAAGATGATAGCTTTCACATCTCCAGTCCGTTTGATGTAAAGCACGAATGAAAAGACNACAATGAAAACGCCAANGCCTAGAGCGCCTTGCTCTAGTTGGACGAGCCAATCCATGGATTATTCCNTACCCGTAATTTGCGGTNCTGCGACCTGATCAAGCCGCGTCACCTCACCATTATAGCGCCACTCGTAGATNACTTGCGCGGTCAGTACGCGCTGTACATAGTTTCTGGTTTCGGTAAATGGAATTGAGGCAACCCAAACATCAAGCGGCATGGTTTCCTCTGGCATCCATTGTTTCACTCGATGAGGTCCTGCGTTATAGGCCGCGGTTGCCAATGCTGGATGTCCGAAACGATTGAGTTGTTTCGCGAGATAGTAACTACCGATTCGAATGTTCGTTGATGGATTGACCAGTGTTCGATTACCGCGCCACTTCAGATTCAGCTCCTTCGNAGTCTGGCGGCCGGTTCTTGGCATGACTTGCATCAAACCAAGTGCCCCAGCCGGACTTCGAATATCGTGCATGAAGAGACTTTCTGATCGCATGAGGCCGGAAAGCCATGAGAGTGAGAGATCATGTCGTTTCGCGGCATTTCTNAGTGGTTTTTCGAATGCGCGGGGATAGCGTAATTCGTAGTCATCGTTGAGTCCCGATTGATGCGCTGTGACCGCAGAACGTGAATGCCAATTCCAACGATTTGCCAATATAGCGGCTGCTTTTTGCTCATCCTCAGTCAGCCGCCCGGTGACAAAATCCCATTGGCGTCTTGCCATGACCGTAAGCCCTTCTTCGAACAGTAAGCGGGCAACTGTTACGTCTTTGCGTTGGTTCACCTTGTCAATGATTGTTTCGGGAGGACGTTCTGATTTTGCACGCAGGTCATATGGCAATCCGAGGTAATCAGCNGATAAAAAGCCATACCANGAGTTGGACTGAGCAACTTTTTGGAATCCTTCCATTGCAAGGTCAGCGCTCCCAGTCATTGTCAGTGCCCGCGAAGTCCAATAGTTCCATTCGATTTCTCCGCGTTCTTCNGGTGGCAATTTGGAGATTGCCTGTAGGACATCNGGCCATTGTTGATAATGAATGAAATAGCGAACTCGCCAGTGGTTGAGAATTGGATGCGGCGGTAAATCCATACGCAGTAATGGTGCGGTGGCAGGGTCGAAATTGATGGCCATGGTCCTAGCCGCACCTACGATGGCTTGTTGTCTGACAGCCTCTGGAATTTTTCGGTCTCTAATGAGTTTTAACAAGCGATCTGGATTTTTTCTGGCGAGGCGCGAGGCGGCCATATCGGTCCATTTCGGAAATTTTTCGGCTTGTTTGGTCAAGAATTTTTCAGGGTGTCGTCGCGCTTGGACCCACGCGTTAACGTGTTGTTTTGCCGATTGATTGAGTGGCTTGGCGAGCCAGCGAGCNAGTTGTAACTGCCTTTTTTCAAGTGCGTTATCGATTCGGCGCAAGCGTACTTCTTTGGTAATCAGTCCACGTTTTTGCATCATCAAAAAGAGCGTATCGCAGGCTTTAGGCTGGCTCTTGCCATGAGTCCACAAACGCAATGCGTCACGATGATCGCGCTCGNTGTCCTGTTTGAGATGAAATTTCGCTTCAAGTTTGAAGCAATTGAGCTTCACGTTATCTGTTTGGCGATAAAGGAATAAAAAATCGTTGTGCCAGTTTGCTCGACCCAACCGGAATAATTTTTTCCAACGAAGGTTGGCGATCGCAGCACTGTCCGGGTATTGATCGATTAATTTTTCGAGATCTTTAGCGGAAATCGATCCCAGTCTTTTTTCGGTGGATTCGGCAATGAGTTCTGGATACAGCGGCGAATCCTTCCATGCGTTTTTCGTGGATCGACTGATTTTACCAGTGCGCTCAACAGTGACCCAAGCCCTGGTGAATGAGTCTGCAAAGGCGCTCGTGATGTGAGTGGCAGAAAGGCAGATTGCGATTGCAATTCCCTTGAATGTGTTACTGACGCCTTGCACATGCACCCCTTAGCCCAAACAGTGTCAGTGTGACGAAACCGAACGTCAGTCGCAATGGGGGGATCGGTCATGGCGCAAATTCTTTTAACAGGAGCTACCGGATTTGTGGGCGATGCGCTCCTCCCCGCGTTAGTCAACGATGGTCANTCATTGATCTGTCTCACCCGAAATCCGGCAAAAGCCGCGAAACGGTTCACGACGCTCGCCGCATCGATCCGNTGGNTNACGTCGGTCACAGAAGTTGAGGTGATGCCGAATGCAGTGATTAATTTATCTGGCGAGGGGATTGCTGATTCGCGCTGGACTGATTCACGGAAACGNATACTTCGTGCGTCTCGCATTACCGTGACAGAGCAATTGGTTGCACAACTCAATGCGCTCGACGGTGAGCCTGATGTGGTCGTTTCTGGTAGTGCGATCGGATATTACGGACCGCAGACTGACACTGTGACAGAAGAGCAAGCGCCAGGGTCGGATTTTTCAGCGAGGCTATGCGCAGATTGGGAAAAAGCGATCGGTGGGCTCGATGTGGATGCGACACNCATCTACACGGTTCGCATCGGAGTGGTTCTCGGGCGCCCTGGCGGATTTCTGGGGCGTTTGGAAACGCCGTTTCGATTTGGTTTAGGTGGCCCGTTGGGGAATGGGCAGCAAATGCTGTCCTGGATCCATCGCGATGACCTCGTCGCAATGATTCGTTGGATGTTATCGGGCTCGCCAGACGCGGGGGCTTATAACGCGACTAGTCCCCAACCGGTGAGTAATGGCGAGTTCACGACAACATTTGGCTACATCTTGAGACGCCCAACGATATTTCGTGTTCCGGAAATGCCCATGCGTTTGGCTCTGGGCGAGTTAGCGGATCTATTGTTTAAAGGCCAACCAGTGTATCCCAAGCGTGCGCTCGATCAGGGTTTTCAATTTGNATACCCCGATCTGCGGCGCGCATTAATCCAGCTATTTGGGTGAGACGCGAGCCAGTGCACCCTGCGTGAGTACCCGGACACGTTGTCCTTTGGCGAAAGCGTTGACAGAATCCACTTCTTGAACAATCGACAGTGTTTTTCCTGAGTCCATTTGGATCGTGAGTTCGAGACCTTGCGCACGAGTGGCTTGCTCTTCGATCATACTGCCNACCACNGCGCCGCCAACAGCACCCAGAATTGTGAAGATTTCCTGACCTTTNCCTTNTCCNNCGGATGAGCCAGCNACGCCACCGATGATNGCTCCCGGTAACTGTCCAGCCTCTGATTGCCTGCCTTCGATGACAACAGGATTGGTACTTAAAACCGTTCCNAATTCGACTTCCTGCANTTGCCGCGCTTCNGATCGCGAGTAAGTGCTCCCCTGGAGACCTGAAACGCAACCAGTAAGGCCAAGCGTNAGTAGGCTGATTCCAGCGANAGTGATGATTGATCGCTTCATTTTTGACTCCGTAGTCATGGCGTTCTCTTGGATTGTCATATAGTGTCATTGCATCGTCATTTAAACGCGACACTCTTGAATAAATACTTTAAAGACTTGCCTGAGGCCNGCCATTCCATGAGCAAAAAAACCTTNGTACTTGATACCAACGTTCTGCTGCATGATCCCNTGAGTGTATTCAACTTTCATGAACATGCAGTGGTCATTCCGATGACCGTTCTTGAGGAACTGGACGACATCAAAGATCGCAAGAAAAACGTCGCAGCAGAAGCGCGGTCTGCGATCCGTATGGTTGATGAAGTATTAGGGCAGTCAACTTCAGAGGCGATTGCCCAAGGAGTCGAAATTCCAGTCGCGTTGAAAGGTGATAGTGGCAAGCTATTGGGTACCCTTGCGATTCATCGCTCACCACTCGCAGATGAATCCAGAGGCCGTCTGGATGATATCGAATCNAATGATAATCGAATCATTAACTGCGCTCTTGAGATTCAGAATCAAGATTCTGCCCTTGAAGTGATCTTGGTGACCAAAGACATCAACATGCGTCTGAAAGCCTTGGGTGCGGGTCTCAATCGGGTTGAGGATTATCGCCGAGACCAGTTGGTGAGCGATGTAGAGCTTTTGCCATCTGGGCATTTAGAGCTTGAGATGGAATTTTGGAAACTTGTTACCGATGTCGATAGTTGGAGTGAGGGATCAAAAACCTATCACCGAGTNCCNCGGTCGGTGTTNGCAGAGGAAATCTATGCCAATCAATATGTGATTGACTNAACCGACGAGTTTGCAGCCCGNATTAGTCAGGTCGANGAGGAATCNGTTGTATTACTGGATATTGGGCGTCNTCGCTTGGAAGACATGGAGGCGTGGGGTATTCGGCCCTTGAATGTCTNTCAGGGAATGGCGATGCACGCACTGTTGGATACTGGGCTCGATTTGAACCTGCTGATCGGTGCAGCAGGTTCTGGAAAGACNTTGTTGTCGCTTGCCTGTGCGTTGGAGTTGGTCGTTGAACAAAAGCGGTATTCGAAAATTGTGGTCACGCGGTCAACACCGCCAGTTGCCGAGGATATTGGCTTTCTGCCAGGNACNGAAGAAGAAAAGATGATGCCTTGGCTTGCNGCGATTCANGACAANCTCGAGGCGCTTCATGAGCATGATGACAATCCGGAAGCCTCGATACGATTTGCACTCGAGAAAGGCAANATTCAGTTTAAGTCGCTTAANTTCATTCGTGGGCGCTCGATTCAAGATGCNATCATTTTGTTGGATGAATCACAGAATTTAACACCACAGCAATTGAAGACAATCATTACGCGCTGCGGTAAAGGATCCAAGATTGTGTGTTTAGGTAATCTGGCACAGATCGACAGCAACTACCTCACCGCGTTAACCTCCGGGCTGACGTATGTTGTGGAACGATTTAAAGGATGGACCGGCGCGTCGACACAGCACCTTGAAGGGGTTGTTCGTTCACGACTCGCCTCCTATGCGGAGCAAAATCTGTAAGTGCGCATCTGGATACTTTGTCTNGGATTGATCGGCCTNGTGGCTTTGAGCTTNGCNGCCNTTCCTGTTCACTTTGATGAAGCGCAGTACACCACNTGGCTCGCACACCAGGATTTAAGTTATCAAACCAAAGGGCCATTGGTCACAGCTGTTCAATCAGTCACCCATGGTTTCGAGTTTTTTCCGCAACTGGTTCAAGTCCGGTTACCGGCATGGACCGCTTGGGTTTTTTCTGGGATNTTACTNCTCTGGCTCGGCCGTNTGGCTGGGTTTGACCAGGACGCCAGTCGACGTCTACTGATTCTCTANGTGACNAGCCCGATGTTATTNGTCTTGGGCATGGTGCATACCACTGATATTTGGTTATTGTTTTTCATGTTGTTGGCGCTTTGTGCATTTGCCTCAATCCTGCACTGTCGCCCGAATCAGCAAACCGAGTTGTGGTGGCTATTGATGGGTGCCGCCCTTGGATTTGGCGCACTTGCCAAGCTTTCNATTGCCTTGCTACCACTGTCACTGGTTGTCTGGGTTATNTTGAGAACGCCTCGACTGATCGTGACGCCTGGACCCTATCTCGGCGCACTACTGTGCGGTTTTGTGATGACTCCCTGGATCCTCTGGAATGTGGATCATGATTTTGCACACTTGACTCACGAGTTNGGGCATGTGAACTCGGCAAATGATCGCTGGTTTCATACGGTTGATTGGATACCACTTCTATTTCTCGCGACGCTGCCCGTGATCTTTCTCTCAGTATTTGGTGGGTTACGAACGCGGCTTGATGACCTTGCCAACGAGCGCGAAGAAGCCGTTCGAGACATGTTGCGTTTCAGTTTTGGTGTGTTGATTCTTTTGTTTGTCTTGAAAGGAATTTTCGGTCAGGTCCTCCTGAATTGGACCTTACCCATGGTGCCTGTGCTCTTGATGATATTTGCCATGCGGATGCGTTGGTCTCCTGCAAGCACTCTGATCGCTGGCGGAGCACAAATCGCGATATTGGTTGTGCTGATTTATCCCTATGCAGTCGGCCTCAGTATCAAGCAAGACCCATTTCAGAAGATCCGCGGATGGGACCGGGTGGTACAAGACGCGGCCCGCCTGTCCGGACCAACCGACATCGTGACCACTGATCACTATTCGATGCAGGCATGGGCCCTGTATTTTTGGCCATCTGACCGTAATGGTATTGATCGATATGCAACACCTGAAGGACAGGTGATCCCGACGGCCACACGTCGTCGCAATCAATATGACAATTGGCATGTGCTGTCGAGGCCAACGCAGTCTCTGGTGCATATTGGGCAGTATTCTGAGGATCTCGCACAACGATGTGCATCATTTAACGAGCTCGGCCCAGTGTCCCAAGTGATGCCGGACGGTACGATCCGTTCCACCCTGAATGTATACCGTTGCCAAAACTTCAACCCTGAGCCTGCATGGCCGGTGATCAGCCGGCACTAGTGCGTCATTAAACAGAGTGTTTGTGTGCTGCAATCTCGAGATGGATACCTGACGAGTTCGATATGGGGTAAATAGTGGCGGCCGTGGGAGATACGACAGCATGGTTTGGATCATGGGTCACAATCTTTTGGATGATGGCACCAGTCAGTGCATCACTGTGATCGGGCTTGAAAAGCTTCGGGTTACTTGGGAGTCGGGTCATGATTCTGTCTGTCAGTTGTTTGAGCGTGTTCGGATGTCTTGTTCGGTCGTAAGCGTTGATCAGTGCCAGGATGGTTTCGTTACCTAACAACAATGTGTCGGTCATCGTGCTGAGCTCGAACGGTCCCGGTCTAAGGCGTCGGTTGCAGAGTGCACAGAGTGGTTTTCTAGTTGAATTCTGACAGACTAGGCAGTCTCGCTCGTCAAGTCTTGTAACTTTCATTTAATTGACGAGCCCTCACATTTGCTCTTCAATGCATCTACAGTTTTGAGTTTAGTAGGTANAAGTATGTTGCAGGCAAATGGATTGGTATTAATTGATGCTCTGTTGGACAGCGGTCGTAGTCAGCTCCGAACTCTCTTTTTGGTTTTAGCAGGCTCTTTGTTGCTCACGCTATCAGCCAAAGTCCAGGTGCCGTTCTATCCAGTTCCGATGACTTTACAAACGTTGGTCGTGTTGTTGATTGGCGTCGCTTTTGGTTGGCGGATGGGTGTCGCTACAGTGCTTGCGTACCTTGCTCAAGGCGCGATGGGTTTACCTGTGTTTGCAGGAACACCTGAGAAGGGATTGGGCCTTTTGTACATGGCAGGGCCAACAGGTGGCTATTTAGTGGGTTTTGCTCTCGCCGCTGTGACAACAGGTTGGTTAGCTGAATGCGGCTTGGATCGTTCTATGATCGGGACAGCAATTGCGATGGTCGCTGGTAATGCGGTGATCTATGCGTGCGGGTTAGTCTGGTTGTCGACCTTTGTTGGCATGGACAAAGCGGTGACCTTTGGTATGGCTCCATTTTTGTTCGGTGACTTAGTGAAGATTGCGTTGGCAACAGTCACGCTACCAATGATCTGGAAGTTTTTGAACCGTCACCAACTGTGATGGCTCGAGGCGACTTAGCAGGTCGCCTCAAATTCCTCGAGTAATATTGCATGATTCGCGAGTGCTACGCGCGGGCCATATTGCGTGATCAGGTAACCGGATGTGTGCACCCCAAAGCGTGCTGACTTTTCAAAGCCCCAATCATTCGATAATCCGTATAAAAATGCGCCAGCGAACATGTCGCCAGCACCATTGGTNTCGACNGGCGTGACNACACGGCCNGGTATATCAAACCGTTGNNTGCCATCGAAAACCGTNGCNCCATCTTNGCCACGTGTGCAGANCCATTGANTTGCTGTATTCGATAATGCNGTCAAGGCGCTTTCAATTGACTCTTCACCAGTCCAGATCATGGCTTCTTGTTCGTTACAGAACAATAGATCAACACCATTGCCAACCATCTCAGAGACCTGATCTTTAAAGTAAGTGACCATCGCAGGATCTGAAAAAGTCAGCGCTACTTGAACCCCTGTATCTTTTGCAATTTGATGTGCCCGGATGGCCGCTTCGCGAGCCTTATCGGAGCTTGCCAGATAGCCTTCGATGTAGAGCATGCTTGATGCTTTTAAGGCTGTTTCATCAATCTCATGGGCACCAAGATCACCGGTGATGCCGAGGAAGGTATTCATGGTGCGTTCGGCATCATCTGTCACCATGACCAAACAACGTCCGGTCGTTCCTGGCTCGCGGATTTGATCGAGATTGGTTGCGACACCAGAATCCACGAGATCTTGATGATAAAAGGCCCCCAGCTCGTCATNCGCCACTTTGCAGCTGTAAAACACCTTGGATCCAAAGTTTGCAGCTGCGATGAGCGAGTTGGCAGCTGATCCACCGGACGCTTGCTTTTTCAGCTCGCCTCGACTGCGAAGCTGCTCTTCAAGCACGGNTAATTGTGCGTCATCGATCAAGGTCATCATGCCCTTCTCGANACCCAGTCCAACCAACAGCTNNTCTGAAATNTGGTATTCGGTATCAACCAATGCGTTACCGAGCCCATACAAGTCAAAGNGCGCCATTAAAGAACCTTGGTCACTGCATCACACANTGGNTCGATGTTGGCAGGGGTGATACCCGCAACATTGATCCGGCCTGAACCGACAATGTAGATGTGATTGTCAGCGCGTAGTTTCAGCACCTGCTCTTGTGTGAGACCTGAAAAGCTAAACATCCCTTTTTGATGGTTAATAAAATCAAAATCGACCACCTGCTGACGATCGGTCATTCCTTGGACAAAGGCTTGACGCATCGCTTTGATCCGAGACCGCATCTCTGCAAGCTCCTCGATCCACAATGCTTTTAATATTGTATCCCCAAGAATCGTTGCGACGATTTTTCCGCCGTGAGCAGGTGGGCTTGAGTAAATCGCTCGAATGGCTGCCTGCACATGGCTGAATGCATTGATCGCATCATTGACTGTTTCTTCGACAACGGTGATTGCGCCGATTCGCTCACTGTAAAGACCGAAATTCTTTGAAAAGGAGCTTGCAATCAACACAGATAAGCCTGCATCGAGTAATACATGAAGCCCAGCGCGATCTTCCTCTAACCCTTTGCCAAAGCCTTGATAGGCAAAGTCGACAAGGCAAATGAGATTCTTGACTTTTGCTTGCGTTGCGATCGCTTCCCATGCTGTCTGATCAAGGTCGATCCCTGATGGATTGTGACAACAACCGTGCAGAATGACGATGTCGCCTTCAGCGACGCCTTCGAGATCTGCCATGAAGCCTTCGCCGTCGAGGCCCTGTGACGCCTTGTCATAGTAACGATAGTNTTTAACAGGAAATCCAGCAGCTTCAAAGATCGCTTGATGNTTGGCCCAGCTCGGGTTGGAGAGCCATACGGTTGCTTTTGGCGCGGCACGTAAGAGGAAGTCAGCAGCGACTCGCAGCGCGCCAGTTCCACCCGGTGTTTGTGCAGTTTTCGCTCGACCTTCTTTTATGATCGCGTGACCTGCTCCGAACAGAAGCTCTTGCGTGTGGGTTGCTAATTCCGGGACGCCTGGGATTGAGAGATACCCTTTGCTTGATTCGTTTTTAAGAAGATGAGTCTCAGCCTGCGTCACTNCTTTTAGGATCGGTGTCTTCCCTGTCGCGTCCTGATAGACACCAACCCCTAAATTAATTTTATCGGGGTGAGTATCAGCTTTGAACGTTTCAGTTAAGCCNAGAATTGGATCGGCAGGGGCCAAATCNAGTTGGAACATTGAAGTCACTCCAGAGACGTCGTTCGGAAAGGGCGCGATTGTCGCACAATTTGGTTTTAAAACGCGAGATCGACTCAGGTCTGAGGCAATNTGGTTCGGAGGGCAGCTCGTGTCGGCCGCTGNAATCCTTCAATGGTCAGTGCGTCGTTATCCGGATCAATTGCACATTCAAACGATTCAAATTGCATCCAGTCAGTTTTGCGCTGTTCGTCAGTGGTTGTGACCGACACATCGAGACACTCGATTGACTCAAAACCGACGCGCTCGAGCCAGCGTGACAGGGCAGCCACTGAGGGAAGGAACCAAACATTATTCATTCGTGCGTAGCGATCGGGNGGANCCAAACAGGTGGTCTCGTCACCGTCGATCACCAGTGTTTCTAAAATNAGCTGTCCACCCGGTTTAATCCAGCGTTTCAACTGCTCAAGATGATGGATTGGATCTTTGCGGTGGTACAGGACNCCCATCGAAAATACCGTGTCAAAATCGAGAATTCCGGCATCAAACTCTTCGAGTGNCACTGGTAGGGANGCAGCGTTCGGGTGNCCNAGGATGCTTTTGACGGTTGCAAACTGACAATGGAACAACACACTCGGATCGATTCCAAGCACTTCCTGAGCGCCTGCTTCGAGCATGCGCCAGAGGTGGTAGCCAGACCCCGATCCCACATCAAGCACGCGGTGACCCATCAGATTAATNTTCGCCTGCAAACGANCCCATTTCAAATCACTGCGCCATTCAGTGTCGAGGTCGATGGGACCAAACTTGAATGGACCTTTGCGCCAGGGCATCAGACCACGAAGTGCGTTTTNGAGTGGTTGTTCAGCCGCTTCTGGAATGTGCGCGAGACCAACAGCACGACCTAATGTCCTGGATGCCGGGTCCATGCTCGGGATACGTGACATGGCCTCTGACCAACACTTCAGATCACCGTGACCGAGTCGTCGGTCAATGATGGATTGATGTCGAGTGACAAGGTCAGGCAGCCATGGAAGCCCAGGGTGCGTCCATGCATCNTCGATNTGAATCATGCGATGGCAACCCACGCTTTGAAGTTCAGGCAGTGGAAGAACTCAGTAACCTCTGTAAATCCGACGCGTGTGAGTCGATTGATGTGTGCGTTNGCTGNTTCTGGGATCAGAACATTTTCGATCGCCTGGCGTTTACCAGAAATTTCGAGTTCGGAGTAGCCATTGGCGCGTTTAAAGTCCAAATGCAAAGCGTTGAGGATATCTTGCGATTTCAGATCCTCTTGCACGATTTTTTCCGCCAGAATCAGCCCCCCCCCGGGACACAGGGCACGATGGATCTCGCCTAATAATTGCTCGCGTTTGCCTGGTTCGATAAATTGCAATGTGAAATTCAGTGCTACAACTGAGCACGGCTCGAATGCCATGGTCGAAATATCACCATGCACCCACTCAATCGGTAAAGGGTCAACTAAGCGGTCGNTTAGACTGGATTGTGCTTGGGCGAGCATGGCTTTCGAATTATCGACAGCGACGATTCGACAGCCGGGNGTTGTCACCTGATTAGCGATCGCAAGGGTTGTGGCTCCCAGTGAACATCCTAGATCGTAGATCNCTGTATTGGGTTGTGCATAGCGTTTGGCAATCAGTCCGCTTGATCCAACNACATGGCCGTAGCCGGGCACNCTTCGNCGAATCATGTCGGGAAAGACTTGTGCGACGTTTTCATCAAAACGAAANCCACCGATACTGCTAAANGCNGTTTGAAATAAGTTNTCTTCACNATCTGACATCAAGACNCCGGTGGTGAGGTTGGTTTCGAGATGTCATGATACCGGAGGTGAAGGAGATCTGAGACATGGAAATCACCTGGGTATTGGCAGCGATTGCAATTGCGGGGGCTATATTGGCGGCTGGCTTCGCGAAACTCTGGTTGGCGGCGAAGGCTGAACTGGCTGAGCTTCTGGCGCGTTCTGAGGCCAATACCGAGATTGATCAGAAAACGGCGCTGATGAAAGCCGAGTTCGAAGCGCTGTCTCAGCGCTTATTCAGCGAGCGCTCCAAAGAATTGACCTCACAGCACAGTGATTCGCTGACACAACTCTTAAAACCGTTGACCACAGAATTGGATGCGTTCAAAAAGCGTGTGAATGAAGTCTATGAAAATGAGACGCGTGATCGGGTATCGCTTCGTCAGGAAATCGTCTCACTGAAAGCGTTAAATCAAAAAATGTCTGAGGATGCGATCAACCTGACTCGTGCGCTGAAAGGTGAAAATAAAACCGCAGGTAACTGGGGTGAGTTGATTTTGGATCAGGTGCTGAGTGCTTCCGGTCTTCGTGAGGGTCATGAGTATTCACGTCAGCAAAGCTTCACAGGTGAGGAGGGCTCCCGATTACAGCCTGACGTTGTTGTTTCGTTGCCTGATGACAAGTGTTTAATTGTTGATGCGAAGTTATCTCTGAAAGACTACGAGCGGGCCATGTCAGCTGTGGATGAGACAAAGCGATTGGATGCACTGAAGGCACATACCAATTCACTGAAGACCCACGTGAGAGGCTTATCAGGTAAAAATTATTCAGGGCTTCCAGGCATTACGACCGTTGACTTTGTGATAATGTTTGTCCCTATTGAGCCGGCATTTTCTGCTGCCTTTGAGACCCAGCCACAGCTCTTTACCGATGCACTTGCTCAGGGCGTTGTGATTGCATCTCCGTCCACTTTGCTCGCTTTGTTACGCACCGTAGAGCATGTGTGGAGAATTGAGCACCAAAATCGGAATACGCGGCAAATCGCGGATTTAGGGGGAAAACTCTATGACCAAATTGTGCTGTTTGCGGAAAGCTTCCAAGATGTGGGTGATAAAATCCGCCGATCACAGGAAGCATTTGAAAAGGCAGGGCAACGGTTGTCCACGGGCCGGGGAAATTTGGTTCGTCGTGCTGAGCAGTTGAAGACCTTAGGTGTGTCGTCGACCAAGCAAATGCCTGTTGAGTTTCAAGATCTGGATGACTGAAGCAGACTGAACACCGAACATGCTTGTAGTAGCGCCTTACGACTGATCGAGCCTTGTTCGAATAGGCGGCGAGCCGCCATGAATTCTTTTGCTGCATTCACAGCCTCTATTGCCGTGACATGGTCACTATTGTGGCGAATGACCACGCGTTCCGTTCGGGTGTCGATGAGGCAAGTTTCGTCATCATTGCGCGCAGCAAGGCCTGCGATTTGTAATTTCAACTTGCCTTGATCGGACCAGAACCACGGTGTCGCCTTAAAGGGTTCGGGGGCGCCGAGTAACCGTTTTGCGAGCGTACTGGCTGAGTCATTGGCTTCAGAGATTGATTCGATCCGCATCACCTTGTCGAGATGCGGTTGTGTATGCAGGCTGACTTCGCCGATCGCAGAAACGCGTGGATGTGTTGTCTGCATCAAAGCATCTGTTGGGATCCCTTCGGATGTCCCAAGGCCGCATGCGCTTGCGAGTTCAGTATTCGGTTCGGCACCAATGGCGACAATGACCAGGTCTGCTGGGACGGGCCCATGATTGGTGATGAGTGAAGCGCTGTCTTGGTCATACCGTTCGATTGTGACACCAACGCGGATTGACGCGGGTGTTTCCTCGAGAAGACGGTCTGCTGCTTTGACAGAGATTTGTGGAAGCGCGCGAATCCCTTTGGCCAAGACCCGGATTGTGCGTTCTGGATGGTCGAGGCTACAAGCCAGCTCAAACGCCAAAAACCCGGCGCCGATAATAATAATATTGTGTGCTGCATCGAGTGCTTCATGTAAGTGAATCGCATCACTCAGTGTTCGGATGACATGCACTTGATCCGAGGGAAGTCCGTCGATAGCCAGTGTCTTTGCTCGCGTGCCTGTGGCCAGGACGATATGATCTACTGTACGACGACCATTGTTGGTGGCGATCACCCCCTGATCCGGTTCGATCGAGACCACGTGGTCGTGAATCCACTCAAGCGACGCATGGGTTTCGATCGGCTCTGGGAGTAAGCGAATTGATTCGGTGTCGCTTGGGTTGTGTAGCCAGGTTTTCGATAATGGGGGACGCTGGTATGGCCGATGCAATTCGCCGTTAAAGATGAGTATCTTGCCAGCAAACTGCCCACGGACGAGCTCTGCGACCAGAGTACAGGCGGCCTGGCCAGCCCCAACAATCCCGATTTTCATCAATACTGACGTTTTGCGACTGTGAGCCTGAGCCCGTCATGGTGCTCATTGAGTTGTACCTGACAGGCAAGGCGTGACTGAGGTGTTGGGTCGACTGCGAATGACAGCATGTCAGCCTCCTGCGGACTTGGCGCATCGAGCGTTCCATCCCAATCCGAAGTCAACATCACATGGCAGGTCGCGCAAGAGCAACCTCCACCACATTCCGCTAGAATGCCATCAACGCCGGCTCGATGTGTGGCTTGAAGGATGGTTTCCCCAGGTTCAAATGCGACGTCAATGGCTCGTTCATTGGGATCGATACAGGTCAGTTGGGGCATCAGGGTTCCTCAGCATTCGTGCCAATACGGATCGGAATTGATAGCCGCAAAGCACTTTGAAAGATGAATTTAGGCATTAAAGTGAGGGCAAACGGAAAAAAGGAAAGTGTCATGCGTTCAATTGCACGAGTCATCAATGGGCAGCGAGTTTCAGATGGAGCCGGTGTAGACATACGGCGCGTGATTGGTTTGGCCGGGGCCGATTATCTGGATCCGTTTCTCATGTTCGACGATTTTCGAAACGATGATCCGTCGGGATATGTGGCGGGATTTCCGCCACATCCNCATCGNGGCTTTGAAACAATTACATACATGCTGAAGGGCAAGATGCGACATCGAGACTCCAATGGTAACGCGGGTCTTCTCGAGGATGGCGCAGTGCAATGGATGACGGCGGGCCGTGGGATTTTGCATTCTGAAATGCCAGAGCAGACGGATGGAAGTCTATGGGGTTTTCAGATTTGGTTGAACCTTCCTCAGCGTCTGCAGATGGCAGATCCCGGCTATCAGGACATTTCACCATCAGAGATCACTGAATTCGAAGAAGACGGTGTGGGTTATCGATTGGTTGCCGGTGAACTGTTTGGGCAGACGGGTCCTGCGCGGACGCATTTGCCTGTCCTGATGGTGGATATTGCGCCGTACGGGGGTCAGACAACGATTCCGTTGACTGATGGNGAAACGACCATCCTATTTTGTTTCGAAGGTCAATTAACAATCGCTGGGNAGGCGGTTATCGACGGCGATTTAGCGGTCCTTNCTGGTGATGGTNGGGTGACGATTCAGGGTGACGGACGTGGCCTTCTTTTGTCATCACCACCATTGAATGAGTCGATCGCACGCCACGGCCCCTTTGTGTTGTCAACCGAAGGTGAGTTGAAAAAAGCGTTTATTGACTATCAACTGGGTCAACTAGCTCCGAATCAGGCTGCATTTCTGGCATCAGGTGGCCGCGGGTAACTTCGCCGGTGTCCAGNAGCGGTGCGGCATCGATGTGGCGCGCGCCCATCATTTCGGCGACTTGTTTGAGGACAAAGACGAGCTGATGCTGCTCCCACTCACGTAAGCGCTCAAAGCGATGCAGGAAGTTCTCTTGTAACGGCTTNGGCGCTTTGATNAGCAGTTCTTTGCCGGCGTCCGTGATNACCAAAAACACTTTGCGACGATCAGTCCCCGACCGTTGCCTCTCAAGAAGCCCNCGTCGTTCTAGGCGGTCAACGATCGAGGTGACGGTCGCTTGCGATAGATTGACTTCCGCACTAATCGCCCGGATCGGTTGNTCTTGCGTACTCGCGACTGTTTGCAGGACCAGCAACTGCGGTGTCGTAAGACCGAACTCTTTGCCAAGGCGGCTTGAGTGCTGATCGATTGCCTGCACNATGCGGCGTAGAGCAACCAACACTTCTGTTTCGAGATTNTGTGCCTGCACGCGCGTGTTTCACTCCTTGTGCTGAAGTTAGGGTTGTGTATCGAGTTCACTATCAATACATCATATATTTCACAACTTAAATTTTGACGTCAAAGTAATTTTTTTACGAATTGACAGGTAAATTGCTTCAAAAAATTCATAAATTATTGTTTTTTATCGTATTTGTTAAAAAGCATTCAATTCTGTACACTTTAAAAATGTTTCGTGGGTGAAACATAATTTGAAGAAAAATTGAAAAAACCTTTGGGGGTCATATGAAACAGCTGATTGGTGCAGCACTGACAGCGGGTGCGCTACTGTCAGGTGCGCAAACGTTTGCAGCTGATTGCGGAAAAGTCGTGATTGGTGAGATGAACTGGGCGAGCGGAGAATTTCTGGCACGTCTTGACGGCTTGATAATGAAAGAAGGGTATGGGTGTGAAGTGGAATATCTAACTGCTGGCACCATGCCGCAAATCACTTCAATGACTGAGAAAGGGTCGCCGCATATTGCATCAGAGCTATGGGCGAACGCGGCGGCGGTCGTGATCGATGCAGCAGTTGCTGAAAAGCGACTCGTAAAACTTAATCCAGCGCCAATTACAGGTGCTGGTGAGGGCTGGATGATGAGCGCGGCAGCGGCTCAAGCACATCCTGAACTCAAAACAATCGACGACGTGATCGCTAGGCCTGATTTATTTCCACATCCGGAAGATCCGTCCAAAGGTGGGCTACATACTTGCCCCGCAGGATGGGGTTGTCAGTTGGCGACCAATCAGCTTTTCCGGGCATTTGATATGGAAGCAAAGGGTTGGAAGTTGGTAGAGACGGGATCAGGCGCTGGTCTAGACGGGTCAATAGCAAAAGCAAGCGAACGAGGTGAAAATTGGGTCGGCTATTATTGGGCCCCTACGGTTTTTGCGGCGAAGTATGATTTGAAGTTAGTGGATTTCAATTCGGGGTTCGACAAAGACAACTGGGATAACTGCATCGTAAAACCGGTTGAAGAGTGCGATAATCCAAAACGCAGTAAGTGGACTGTGTCTGAGGTGGTCTCGTTAGCTCAGGTGGATTTCGCTGAGCGTGCCCCCGAGGTTGCTGCTTATGTCGGAAAGAGGTCTTTTGACTCGAACATGCTGAATAAATATCTCGTTTATATGGATTCTAATCAAGCGCCAGGTGAGGAAGCAGCCTTAGAATTTCTGTTAAACGAAGAGGCAACCTGGTCGACTTGGGTTTCTGAGGACGCCAAGGCAAAGATCAAAAAATCGCTGTAAGTCAGATAGAGCAGACTAGCCCCACTGTTTAGTGGGGCGTTTTCGTAATTGAGGAAGTAATGGATTGGTTTTTTGAATTCCCCGAATTAGGGCGCAAGGATTTGCGCGATTTTCGAAAGGGAATAGATGAAGGCTTTAAAAATTTTACGCGCACTCATGGAGAAGCAATAGAAACGTTTTTCGATCCATTATTGCAGTTCCTGATTTTTTTAGAAAAAACACTTCTTGCAACCCCTTGGCCCGTATTTATTTTGCTTGTCTGCACAGTCGCCTGGTTGGCGAGCCGTAGTGTAAAAATAGTGTTTGGTTCCGCACTGAGTTTCTTCGTCATTGGCTTTTTGGGCATGTGGGAAGATACGATGAGTACCGTCAGCATGATTCTTGTCTGCACTTTGGTGTGTATTGGGCTGGGATTACCTCTTGGAATATTGATGGCCCGATCAAACAGGGCGCAGGGCTTTATTACTCCTATCTTGGATGTTATGCAGACCATCCCGAGTTTTGTATATTTGATTCCAGTGGTAATGCTTCTTGGGATAGGAAAAGTCCCAGGACTCATTGCGATCGTCATCTATGCAATACCACCGATGATTCGACTAACAAATCTCGGAATTCGATTAGTGGACACTGAGGTCCTCGAAGCCGCTGAGGCATTCGGCTCAAATCCTTGGCAGAAGCTTATCAAGGTCCAGATACCGCTGGCACTGCCCAATATTTTTGCAGGAGTGAATCAAACAATCATGATGGCTCTAGCGATGGTGGTGATCGCCTCTTTGATCGGAGTGACTGGCTTGGGTCAACCGGTTCTGAAAGCCATTTCCAACCAATACTTGGCAATGGGCTTGTTTAACGGGATGGCCATTGTTGCTCTCGCTATTATCTTTGATCGAATTAGTCAAAGTTATGGTAATCGTCTGCAGAGCCATCGGGAAGGGCTCGACAAATAGAATGGAATCTAAGATCGAAATTAAGCAACTATTCAAAATATTCGGCAGTAACCCCCTGTCTATGCTGGAAAATGTTCGCCACGGAATGGCAAAGGATCAATTGAACGAGCAGCACAATCATGTTCTTGGGTTAAGCAACATCAACTTAAAAATACCAGCGGAGGGTATTCAGGTGGTGATGGGCCTGTCTGGCTCTGGTAAATCGACACTGATTCGTCATATCAATCGATTGATCGAACCGACCACCGGCGAAGTGTGGATTGATGGCGAGAATGTGCTTGAGATGAACGACAAAACGTTGCGAGAGTTTCGTCGGAACCGCGCATCGATGGTCTTTCAGAAATTCGCACTGCTTCCCCACCGGACCGTCATGGAGAACACGATTTACGGTCTTGAGNTTCAGGGTATGGGCGAGAAAGAGGCTGAGAAACGGGCGGCTTATTGGATTGATCGCGTTGGTCTTGCCGGTTACGAAGAAAATTACCCTGGCCAATTATCGGGCGGTATGCAACAACGAGTCGGTCTTGCCAGAGCNCTCGCCACGGATGCCGATATTTTGCTGATGGATGAGGCATTCAGTGCGTTGGATCCTTTGATTCGGACTGACATGCAGAACATCCTTTTGGATCTGCAGCAAGAGCTCCACAAAACCATTGTCTTTATCACCCACGATCTGGAAGAGGCNCTNCGTATCGGAGATCAGATCGCGATCTTGAGAGACGGTGAGGTGATTCAGCAGGGCACGCCACAGCAAATTGTGCTGAGGCCGAAAGATGATTATATTGCCGACTTCACCAAGGATATTAACCGCGGCCGAGTGATTCAGTTAAAAACGATCATGAAGGCGCCGAACGACACAGCCGGCCCCGAGTTGTCAGGGGAAATGCTTGTCGAAGATGCGGCACAATTGGTGACAGAATCACCATCATCTCAAGCACGCGTCACAAATGATGCAGGGGATGTGATTGGTGTGGTTGGTATAAACGATTTGATTCGCGCGATGGCGCGTCCTGATATCGAATCTCGACTCGAAGAACTGTAAATGCCCAAAAATACTCGGCTCGTGTATTCAACCGAGTCGGGTCGTACCCGATCTGACTCAGTTTCCGAGCATCCCNGTAACCGGGATGATTCTGTATGCCGCGTGCGCAGAGAAACCAAGGGGCGCGGAGGCAAAGAAGCAACGGTCATCTGGGATGTCCCAGGTGGAGACGTTGAGTTGAAATCCTTAGGTAAAGCCATCAAACAACGTATCGGGGCCGGGGGTTCCGTCAAGAACGGCCAGATTGTGATCCAGGGTGATCACGTCGACACCATTCTTACTNTTCTCAAANANAAAGGATTTCAGGCCAAAAAGGCNGGNGGATGACAGTTTCTAAAGANCTTTTNAAACAAACTGTGGGTTCCTTTCCANCCGGTGTCACGGTGACCACAGCCTATGCTGCAGATGGCCAAGTGGTTGGTATGACAGCCAGTGCATTCAGCTCTGTATCGCTTGATCCGTTATTGGTGCTGATGTGTCCCGCCAAAGACGCCGAATGTTATTCAGCGTTAACTGAAGCCAACTATTTCAGCATCCATTTTCTCGCCGGCGATCAAGGGCCACTGGCCTGGCAATTCGCGAAATCGGATGTGGACAAGACCCAAGGGCTGTCTTTGGACAAAGGCCCGAACGGAAGTCCAAAAATACAAGGATGTCTTGCCTATTTNGAGTGTCGTCACCATGCACTCTATGANGGAGGTGATCATGGCATTCTTGTTGGNGAAGTTATGCATATCGAGCTCCCTGAGACAGACAGAGAGCCGTTGGTTTACTGTAAGAGTGCTCTGGGTCCTCTGTCTCCTATTGACGCTCACTAGCGTTTTCTATCCAACGAATGCCAGAGCCTCAGGTCCTGANTGTGACCGGCTCGCCTCCATCGCAGCTGATCCGGATCACCAAGCCACACCTGTGACGTATGCAGACATCGATAGTTTGGGCGTAATTAGTGCGTGTAGTCAGGCGCTGTCACAGGATCCTGACAATGGTCGTTACTGGGTGCAACTCGGTCGTGGATACCTGAAACGTGAGCAAGGGGAGGCCATGCTTGATGCCTTTCAGAAAGCGCAATCGTTAGGTTATCCCGTGGCTTGGTTTGCCCTAGCAGTGGTCTACCACACAGGCAATGGAATCGTTGATGCGGATTTGTACCGAGCGGAAACGCTTTACAAAGAGGCGTTTCGGAAGGGCGTTGGTTATGCAGCCTTAGGTCTTGCACGTTTGTATGATGAATCTGGGTCCCCATTCTTTGATCAGGAGAAATCTGATCTCTGGCAGTCGCGTTTTGATGCGCTGATTGACCGGTTGGGGTAACACCATGCGGAACACAATCTGGTTTTTGATCGTTGGTCTGAGCTCGTCCAGTGTTGCCTTTGATGGGCAACCGCTTCAGTACGAAATCGACTGGGGTCCTGTGACCTTGGCCGATGCGACTGTTGAATTATTGGATTCTGGCGACATTCGGAGTGTCTCGGCTGATATTTCATCGCGTGGCGTAGGCGCTTGGTTTTCTGACTTTCAGTCAACGCTTGAAATCATGCGAACCAGTGATGGAACCCAAATCCTCAATGGTGGCAGTACATGGGATGATACGCTCAGCAATATCACGGTGATGTGGTTGCCTAATGAATCCAAGCCCAGTGTTGATCTGTATCGATCAAAGCCCCGTGACTACGAATTGACACCGGTCCCAGAGGCGTCCATCGCTGACACGGTTGATCCGTTTACACCGGTGTTTGAGATTAGTCGTCGCTTGGATGAAACGCAGCGTTGTGAAGGATCGTATCGCGTTTTTGATGGCGTTCGTCGTTACGATCTGCAGATCCAAGATGGCGGCTTGACTANCCTGACATCGGATGATGCTGCGAACTTTAACGGCCCTGCGCGCCGCTGTGATATCACGCTGACTCGCATCGGTGGATTTTCAACAAAGAAGGGGCTGTTTAAATTTGGTGAGTNAGAAATTACGCGCACGCTCTATTTGGGNCAGATTCGAGGACATTGGTTGCCAGTNCGATTTGAGGTATCGGCACCGATCGGCTCTGCAGTGGCACGGTTGGCNGTNAGTCACTANGGCTTTTGTGTCAATCGATAGACAATAATTCCGATCCATTCATGCATCAGGATCTTGAGTTGGCTGGCACCCCTTGAGAGGTTCCAGCGAAAGCCACTATCTGAGTGGTTCGAACGGAAATCGGTTGGATAGGGCATGACGTCAATTTGATGGTCGGAAAATATTTCAAACGCACGTGGCATGTGAAACGCCGAAGTGACCAAAAGCCAGGGACCTGTCTCGGCGAAGGTTGTCAGCTCTTTGGTGTATCGCGCATTTTCGATGGTATTTCGTGACCTGTTTTCGAGAAGGATTCGCTCAGTTGACCCGATGGTTTCTTTAAAAAATCGTAACGCAACGTCACTTTCTCACAATTTTCCACGAACCAAGCGGCCGGAAAAGCCTGAAAAAATCACTGGTGTATTCGGATACAACCGCATGAGTCCGAGCGTTGCCGTCATGCGCTCGGCCGCACCATTCAGAGTGACATCATCGTGTGCTTCGGTCGTCAGTTCATCGATCGCTCCGCCCAGTAAGATGATTCCGGAAATTTGATTTGGGGCCGCCGGTTTGATTTGGGTTTCAAGATCGAACAGAAGCGAATTCCACAGAGGTGTCACACCGAGAAGGGCTGTCCATAGAATGAGCATGGTATTCGCAAGCGTCCGCAATCGACCGAGCCAATTNCAGAGTGTGGCAAGACCAACTAATACTGCGAGGATATGCATAGGATCGAGAAAAAATCCGACCAGCTTTGAGGCGATAAAATAGAAATCTGACATGAAGTTGGCAACCTCGAGATCCATAGATAGCGGAGAAAANTCCGCTACTCAAGCAGACCACTGGTTGTGTTGCAAGAGTCTTACCCTATCAATTGGTGTGTGGGCTGGTCTNCAGTAGACTAAGTCAAACCGCGAGGAGTTGTAATGTTTCAGTTTGGCGGACCGAATTGNAAAGTTTGTCGACTCATCAGAGTCTACCTCCTAGTCGCGATACCCGTCTTNATGATGATGTGGATTCGTCCGGATTTTCAGATTCCCGCCGGTGTGGATGGAAGGGCTGTAGTTGGCTATGCGTTTGGTTTGGGAGCGGTTGCCATGCTGATTTTTAAGTACTACACAGACATTTATAAGAAGAAAAAATGAGCGAATCGCCGAATTGTTGGAACTGTCNGTTTTTCAAAATCAGTTGGGATCCNAAATTNCCGTATGAATGCCAAGCCATGGATTTTAAGAGTCAGGGACTGCCATGTGCACAGGTACTCGGCATTGATGGGCGCGAATGCCAGTCGTTTTCCCGAAAAACGGATAAAAAGTCTCGTCAACGCGCCTCAGGCACTCGTCGATCCACTGATCATTTAGCGTGATCAATCCTTAACCAGCAAGATCGGCAAGTTGATATTTGATGGCTGTCGGCAAAAACTTGAGCCTTGAAGGATATACACTGAGCATGCGAATCGACTGCCATGCCACGAATCTTCCTGTAACCAATAATTATTGACTTCCACGTTTGGAAATACATTTGGATTCAGGGCAGGATTATCGCAATCTTCTTCGAGGATACTCTCGAATTCCTTGCGTTTAGGCAGCCGCCATCCTTGACCAGATTTTTCCGAAAACTCTCGGATATAACCATCGGCCTGGACTCGCGTGACACGGACAGGCTCACCAATGCACTTCTTACCACGGAACGATTGTCCCGCCGCACATCGGTACCACACAGTGCCGGAGATGTGCTGGGCGATCCCTTTCTCTCCGTCAACGACAAACTTTCCGTAGTCTTGCGGAGAGGTGACATCACCGCAGTAAGGTCTCCCAATCTCTCGATCGCAGCCAGCCAATACCAGAGCTATTACTAGAAGAAAAAACCTCACTCGAATTGCTCCATATAGATTCATTGTGTGTTTTCAATTTAAGCTATTTAATGTATCGGTATAAAGCACAAAACTTTTATTTCGCTTAAAATTTTTGTTGTGTCGCCGATATACCGAATTACGTTGTGGGTTTGGCGTCCTGTCCAGAGGGGATCATAAATGGATATCGCAAGTGTAGTTGGCCTGATCGGTGCCCTAGTACTCATTGTTATGGCAATGGGTGATCCGGGTCCATTCATGGATACAGCCTCGATCTTGATCGTACTCGGTGGCTCGATCATGGCCACATTGTACCGCTCAACTCTTCCTGAATTCCTTGGATTCACGAAAGTAATGGGTAAGGCCTTTGGCGGTTACCCAGATAAGCCCGATGATTTGATTGTGCAATTAGCGGAGCTGGCAACGATCGCTCGGAAGGACGGAATGATTGCGCTTGAAGGTCAGGAAATTAAAAATAAATTTCTCTCGAAAGGCATCGCGATGCTGGTTGATGGAACTGACGGAAAGCTGATCCGAACATCGTTGGAACGTGAGAATGATCAGATGAAAGCGCGTCACGGTGCGGGGGCTGGATTTTTTGAAGCCTGGGCGGAAATTGCACCGGCAATGGGGATGATTGGAACGCTTGTGGGATTGGTATTGATGCTTGGAAACATGTCAGACCCAAAGGCGATCGGTCCCGCGATGGCGATTGCCTTGTTGACGACTCTCTACGGAGCGATACTTGCCAACGTGGTTCTCATACCGTGTGCTATGAAATTGAAGACCAAGTCATCGATGGAGTCGTTGAATAACGAACTGATTATCGANGGAGTGATGTTTATCAATGACGGCGGTAATCCAAGAATTATGGGCGACATGCTCGGATCATTCTTAGATTCGAAAGCACGTGAACGTGCTGTTGCGGCGCTCGGATAGTAAGGCGGCGAAATCATGGCTGATGATGACGAACTACTCGACGACGACGCCGGCGAAGCGGATGAGGGTGGTGGCTCCGAAGCTCCTCTAATCGAGGAAGAGCCGCCCGTTAAATGTGAAGAATGTGCCCCCTGTAAAGGCGGTGCACCGGCATGGATGGCGACCTTCGCGGATATGGCCACATTGCTGATGGCATTCTTCGTATTGATCCTCTCATTTGCTGAGATGAATGTACCGAAATACAAGCAAATTACGGGATCATTAAAGTCTGCCTTTGGTGTCCAGCGATTAATTCCGATTGTGGAGCCTCCCAAGGCTCAGAGTATAATCGCGAGGGAATTTTCTCCCGCCGTTGCGAAGCCGACGCCACAACAGACTGTTAAGCAAGATACGACAGANGCAATGAAGNGTGAGGTCGAGCCACANACCGAAAATAAGACTGAAGACTTTAAGAACAACGAAGATTTTCAAGCGATCGAAAAAATCCTCGCGCAAGAGATTGCAGAGGGTCAGGTCGACGTGAAGGTCGAAGACGAGAAGATTGTCGTTGAGCTNGTCTCTCCNGCCAGTTCTGGCGCTGANGGTGAAGTTGACAATGGGTCGAAAGAATCCGGGATTATCGATCAAAAGACGGTNGAGATGTTCGCCAAAGTTGCTGAAGCGCAATCACAAATTGAAAGCGAGATCGTTGTAAAAGATACCACTGCTGATCAGGCGAAATCGGGNGAACGTGAGGGTGACGTNGCAGATTCAGGGTCTGTTGGTGAAGCCACTGGTGGCCCTGGNGAGAAGCAGAACGTNGATGAACAGTTGGCCCGGATCCGCATGGAGCTGTCTGAAGATATTGAGAAGGGGTTGGCTGAGGTCGAACGTGAAGGCGATAAGATTATTGTCCGGCTTGCTGAACAGGGATCATTTCGATCAGGTTTCGCTGACATCCAGCCGGGATTCGAGCCGTTATTGAATCGAGTCGGTAATGCATTGAGTTCCACAGAAGGGCCCGTGACGGTCGAGGGGCACACAGACAACGTGCCGATCGCGTTCAGTGATCGTTTCCAATCCAATTGGGATTTATCAGCAGCGCGGTCTGCAGCCGTTGCCGATTATCTGCTCGGAAATACTGAAATTCAGCAGGGTCGATTGACTGTAACTGGGTATGCCGATACCAAACCACTCGAGTCGAACGAAACTGCTGAGGGACGCGCGAAGAATCGTCGAATAGAGATTATCGTGAATGGTGGCTAAGGCTTTAATCGGTGTTTTACTCAGTTTAATAAGCTCATGGTCGTTTGCCGAAGTCGATCGGGGTGTTGATGCGTATGAACAGAATAAGCACTCGGTGGCATTACGTTATTGGATCCCTCTAGCGCGCAATGGAAACGCGCTGGCGCAAAATAATCTTGGCGTCATGTATCAGCGAGGGCTCGGCGTCGCACAAAATTTTCAAAAAGCGCTCTCCTGGCTTGAAAAAGCTGCCGCACAAAATCTAGCTGAAGCCAATGTGAACCTCGGCTTATTGTATTTTGATGGGCTCGGTGTCACACAGGATCATCAGAAAGCATTTCGCCTGTTTTCGATTGCCGCGCGCGACAAACTTCCTGAGGCTCATCATATGTTAGGTCTTCAGCTCTATGAAGGACTCGGTGTTCCGACTGACCTTCAGGAAGCGCTTCAGCATTTCAAAGACGCTGCAGTGCTCGGATATCCGGAGTCACAGTACATGCTCGCCTTTCTCTATCAATCTGGCGATCTCGGGGAAGTGCGTGCTGATCTGGCGTATGTTTGGTCGAAAATCGCGGCCGATTATTACGATCTCGAAATCGCGCCTGATCTCAATTATCTGACGACCTTATTACTCGATGACGATGAGCAGGCCGAACAAGCGTTAAAGGCCGAAGCATGTTATTCCAGTAATTTTGTCGATTGTCCCTTCTAAAACCTAAAGAGTTTCTGAGTTCGCCCGATAGTTAATATATCGCACATGACAACAATCGAGGATGAACTGATGGCATTTCGAAAAAAAGGTTTGGCGAGTTACGGTGAGGTTGAAGTTCAGTCTGGAACGGCTTACGCCGACAGTGTTCAACTGATCCAAATGTTGTTTGATGGATTAATGGACTCCCTGGCAGCAGCCGAAGGTCAAATCGAACGAAATGAAATTCAGGCAAAAGGCGAGTCACTCAGCCGGGCGACACGAATCGTCTTGGGATTGCAGGGATCATTGGATATGGAGAAGGGTGGTGAGATCGCTGGAAATCTTGCTGACCTGTATGATTACTGCACACGTCGACTGATGCACGCCAACCTGAAAAACGACCTCGAGGCCGTTCGCGAAGTCAAGAAATTGATGGGTGAAATCAGAGATGCCTGGGCTCAAGTGCCGGATCTCATTGACGGTCAGTCAGCAGCAAACGTTGGCTGACAGCGGATTATGATCGAACTCGACGCATCGACAGAGCACGAGGTTAACCATACCGAGCAACCGTCGGCGGACGCGATCTTGCCTTATTCTGTTCCCTCAACTGCAATCGAAACCATTCAGTTGTTTGACATACTGCACCAGCCGCAACGGCGGTTGGTCCAGGGAACCGCTCGGAAATATCATTGGTACTCCCAAGCAATAGCCATGCTTCAGAGCTAGGGCGATCGCAGATCAACCTTGAGCTATTTGCATAGTCTTTTATACTCAAGCATCCACAATACAAGCGCTTGAGGGAATCATTGAGTACAACATCCCATATGATCATCGGCAGTAGTCGTGCGATCAANGAACTTCGAGCANTCATCAGTCAAGCGGCTTCAAGCGATGCCAGCGTGCTGATTCTCGGAGAGAGCGGTACAGGCAAAGAGCTTGTCGCGCGCGCTTTGCATNCCGAATCCAATCGTGCTGCCTCGAATTTTGTACCCGTTAACTGTGGTGCAATCCCCCGCGAGCTACTCGAGTCCGAGTTATTTGGACACAAACGAGGGGCTTTCACGGGTGCCATTGCTGACCGAACAGGCCGATTTCAATTAGCACACAATGGAACCTTGTTCCTCGACGAAATTGGCGACATGCCCACTGAGATGCAAGTGAAGTTGCTCCGAGTTCTGCAGGAGCGNAAAGTTGATCCAGTGGGCTCTGCCAAATCCGTCGATGTCGATGTCCGGATCATCGCGGCAACACATAGAAATCTGGATTCTTATATCCAAGCAGGCGATTTCCGTGAGGATTTGTATTATCGACTCAACGTGATTCCCGTGATTCTGCCGTCGCTGCGAGAGCGCCAAGAAGATATCCCTGAGTTGATTCAGTTCTATCTCGAAAAACATACGCGTGACGGCCAGATGTCGAGCTTCGATGGCGCGCTGATGGATGCTTTGTGTCAGTATCCATGGCCGGGCAACATTCG
Source organism: Gammaproteobacteria bacterium (assembly GCA_002705325.1). Next base: position 53,141 of record PAFS01000023.1, read on the forward strand.
CGAATTAGTGAACCTGGTTCACCGGTTGTGCTGCTTTTTCCCGGGTCAACCGGTCAGACTGTCAAAGATCCCCGCGCCCCTTCTTCCAAGAGGGATCGCAGAGTTTGGTGCGGGTGGTGCAATTAGCTTTGACCGAAGTTCCCCACAGCAAAGTGAAATGGATTTGACTGTCTTTGATGGTGGCGACAATCCTGTCGAAGACATTATTCTGCGTGCACAAGGCAGTGCACCTGCTTCGGATGCGACTTTGCCGCTTGATGGATTGAATCTAAAAAACCATCTCGCTGAGATTGAGAAGCAATTGATTGTTGATGCACTCTCAAAGTGTGACGGCAATGTTTCGCAGTCTGCGAGGCTCTTGAATCTCCAACGGACCACGTTAATCGAAAAAATTAACAAGTACGAAATCCAGTCCTAATCGACCCTGTCGGATTTTCGGCGACCGGTGATTGAACTCCAGGTCGGCTTGCTTTTGCCGGCTCTGAAACTCCCATGTGACAAATGGTTGCCGCCATTGGCATGATGCTTGCTGAAACGAGCGTATTCCAATGTGAGCAGGTAACTGACAATGACACAAAGCAATACGAATCGTTTATTGGGCATCGCTGATCCGAGTTGGCCCACCACGAGTCTTATTGAGAAACGCGCGATCGAACTTGGCTATGAGGCGGTGGTGACGTCGACTCCTGGCAATCTTGAATCTNAGGCATCTGAATTTGGAATGATTGTTGTTCATCTGCCAAAGGNTGGGTCGATCCAGTCANTCATTGAGNCGATGAAATTGTTTGATGATGTGATCCAATTCATTGTCTTAACGGATACAAGCGATCAACAGTCTGTGAAAACACTCGAACGGATACCTGGTGTGTCTGTGTTTTGTGTCTCAACGATCGATGCGATTTCTTGGAATGAATTATTTGCGCAGCATCTCGAGAGATCTGCCGAGTCGACAGCAGANNATCAAACNACGTCGGAAGCACAGTATGTGTTTGTCGATCCAAAGTCCCAGCATCTGCTGGCCCTTGTCGAGCGACTTGCAACAACAAAAGCTGCGGTGCTGCTTCAGGGCCAGACGGGTACAGGAAAAGAAATCGTTGCGCGAACATTGCATGCGTTGTCAGACCGCGCCGACGCGCCATTTGTCGCGTTGAATTGTGCCGCGATGCCTGAGCACTTAGTCGAGGACATGTTATTTGGCCATGAAAAAGGCGCATTTACCGGCGCGACACGTGCGCTTCAAGGCATTTTTGAGCAGGCAAAATCGGGGACTGTGTTTCTCGATGAGATTGGAGAAATGCCAATCCAACTGCAAGCCAAATTGCTTCGCGTNTTGCAAGAGAAAGAAGTGGTCAGGCTTGGTGGACGCGACACCATTCCATTGGATTTTCGTTTAATCGCGGCGACCAACAAAGATTTAAAAGAAGGGATTGCTGAGAAGACATTTCGGGAGGATCTGTATTACCGAATCAGTGCCTTTAAGTTGCAGATTCCAAATCTCGCTGAGCGCAAAGGTGACATCTTACCTCTCGCGAATACACTCGCGACTCGGCATGGCCTTGATCATCCAGAGTTTACAGAATCAGCCCTGCGGGAACTCTACCGATACAGCTGGCCTGGTAACGTTCGTGAGCTTGATAATGTGATTCAGCGTGCTGTGGTTTTCGCCAATTACGGACGGATTGATACGCAACATCTGTTCTTTGATGAACCTGTTGTGCGTGAAGAGCAAGAATTTGGTCATCACATGCTGGGGCNAGATTATTACTCGGCACGTCTAGGTCAGCCGCTACCATCGGCGCCGANANCGCCGCGCCATCGTGATCTGCAGTCTGCAGTTCGTGAGAGCGAATACGACGTCATCATGGATGCAATCAATTCGACACGCACCCGTGAAGAGGCTGCACGAAAGCTCGGAATCAGTCCGCGCACTCTCCGTTACAAAATGGCTAAGCTGCGTGAATCGCGTCTTGGCATGTCGCATTGCGCCTAGGAGATTGATCGATGATTGACCCAACAGGTAGTGGCAGTGCGCAGATGATCATGGATCATATTAAGGCCTATCAGACGCGTGTTGAACAAACACATCAACCTGAAACTGCAATTCCGCCGACGGAGGTCAATAAGCCTCAGTTCAACGAAGCAGTTCGGGCCCTTGTGAATTCAGTCAATGAGGCACAAATGGAATCCGCAGAGATGCGAGCCGCTTTTGAACGTGGGGACGATATCCCACTGACTGACGTTGTCTTAAGTATGCAGAAATCCTCATTAGCGTTCGAAGCCACGCTTCAAGTGCGTAATAAGGTTCTGAAAGCTTATGAAGACATTATGAATATGCCGGTATAGACAGGGTAGATTAGAGATATGGCAACATCGACTACAGAGATGCAGGAAATGCAGGCAGCTGAGCGAAGCGCAGAGACGAGCCTGTCGACCACCGCGCCGTCAGGGCAGGCTGGTCCGCTTGGGCTCGCCAAAGGAGCGTCGTTACCCAATCTGAANGAGATTCTCGCTCAACCTGCAGTGAGAAAGGCAACCCCCGCGATCATGATCGCGGTATTGTTGGTCTTCNTGGTTGCAAGCTATATGGCGATGCAGGATCCCGTCTACCGTCCGATTTTCCCAGGAATGACAGATGCCGATCGGCAGGTGGCCTCGGAAACGCTGAAAGAAGGGGGCTTTTCGCCACGGGTGAACCGATCCACGGGTCAGTTGGAAGTTGACGCGNGCTCCTATCACGAAGCACGGATTTTCNTGGCATCCAAGGGATTGCCATCGGAAGGAACCGCCTCGGGGTTTGAGGCCTTATCAAGCTCTGCTTCAATCACCACCTCGCAGTTCATGGAACAAGCTAACTATGCAGCTGCAGTTGAGCAGGAGCTCGCAAAATCAATTATTCGGATTTCAAGCATTAAGCATGCAAGAGTTCACCTTGCGCTACCAAAGCAGTCGGTCTTTGTTCGCGACCGAACACCTCCTAAGGCGTCCGTTGTGGTGACGCGGTTCGCGGGTCGTAATATCGATCGAGAGCAGGTGAATGCAATTATTAACCTGGTGGCAGCGAGCATCCCATATTTGAATCCGACGGATGTGGTTGTTGTTGACTCATTGGGTAACCTCTTAAGTGATGAGACTCGTGAGAGTCCATTGGGCCTGACCAGNGCCCAATTGGCTCATAAGCAACGTTTTGAGACAACCTACCGCAATCGGATCTATGAGCTGTTGGGTCCAATTTATGGTGAAAACAATGTTCGGGCTCAGGTGGATGTTGAATTGGACTTCACCGAAGTAGAAAGTACTTTTGAGACCTACGATCCGAACGAAAAAGGTGAAAGAACCCGGTCAGAAGTCCTGTCACTGGATCGAACAGCCACCGCAGATGCCGAGGGTGTTCCTGGGGCAACAACCAATCAGCCCCCAGCAGAGTCTGAATTCACTTTGGATGGGCGTGCAACGGCAGAATCCTTCTCAAATATGGGCGAAACAGTCAGTTCTCGGACAACAAGAAATTACGAGTTAGACCGCATTGTACGGACCGTGAAAGACGCGAATGGTCAAGTTCTTAAAGTGTCAGTTGCGGTTGCTGTGAATCGGTTTGCACCTGGAGAATATCCACAACCACCAGAAGGTGTTGCGCCTCAGGATTTTGAAGGTCCAGCCTTGCCAGAGATTTCAGAGAATGAATTGACACGCGTGAATAATTTGGTGCGTGGTGTTGTAAATTTTGATGCCGAGCGTGGCGATCAGGTGACAGTCGTGGCGACGCCCTTTGATCCACCCGTAGCTTTGGAGGACCTTATGCCTTGGTACGAGAACGTTCTGTTACTCAATATGATTAAAGGCGTCTTCGCGATGACCGTGTTCTTGTTGATTGCGTACATCTTGATTCGTCCGGTGGCTTACAAGCTGCTAGGCATTCCGTTACCACATGAGCGCAAAGCTGCTGAGGCAGCGGCAAAAGCGGCCGCAGCCGAGCAGTTGGCGGCACAACCGGTGCTGGGTCCTGATGGAACACCACTGCCAGCCGGCGCAGTCGGTGTCAATGAAAACGGTGAGCCTGTTGACGCGAATGGGGAGGTCGTCCTACCAGAGGAAGAGATTGAGATTGGTGAAGGTGAGAGCCTTGAGGAAATTCGCGCGAAATTGAAGCCGAAGAAATCAGCAATCTCAGCCGATTTGCTGGATACTGCAAATACCTATGAGGACAAGGTCGCTTTGATTCGAATGCTCGTACAGGAAGACTCTGGACGTGTAGCGAACGTGCTCAAAGGCATGGTGAGGCAACGATAGGAGCTGGAGATGGCTGAGGCACCTGATATATCAAATCTACCGGAAGCTCTCCGCGAGGAGATCGAAGGCCTTACACAAGCGGATCGCGCAGCGGTCTTGCTATTGCTCCTCGGAGAGGAAGAGGCCGCCAACATTCTGAAGTATATGAATCCAGCCGAAGTTCAGCGACTGGGGGCAGCCATGGTCGGTGCTGCTGACATGTCACAAGAAGCAATCAACCATGTGCTTGATGAGTTTGTGTCGACCTTAAAAGGACAAAGTAGCTTGGGTCTCGGTGCGACCGATTATGTTGAGACGGTCCTGAACAAAGCGTTGGGCGAAGATAAAGCGGCTTCAGTCATGGGGCGTATCCTTCCAGGTCAAAGCTCAAAAGGCCTCGAAATTCTGCGTTGGATGGATGCCCGAGCCATCGCTGATATGGTCTCGAACGAGCATCCTCAGGTGATCGCAATCATCTTATCTGTTCTCGAACATGCAGTTGCCGCAGACGTGTTGTCTTATCTTCCGTCGGATGTGCGGCCTGAGATTGTTCAACGGGTTGGTGCACTGGAAACTGTGCAACCAGCGGCGATGCAAGAACTCGAAGCAATCATGAAGAAACAGTTCAGCAACAATTCCTCGGCGCGTTCTTCAAACGTGGGTGGTGTTCAGGCTGCAGCTAAGATCATGAACTTCGCAAAAGTCGACATGGAAACTCAGGTCATGGCCGGTTTAATGGGCCTTGATGAGGAAATGGCACTGCAAATCCAGGATCAGATGTTTACCTTCGATAACTTGTTGGATGTCGATAACAAGGCGATTCAGGTCATTATGCGGAACGTCGATCAAGATCTGTTGATGACGGCGTTGAAAGGTGCCAGTGATCCGGTGAAGGAGAAGTTTTTCGACAACATGTCTTCGCGTGCACGCATTATGTTCATTGACGATATGGAGGCTAAGGGCCCGATGCGAATTACCGATGTTGAGGAAGCGCAGAAAACAATCATGCGGACAGCACGAAAGCTATCGGATGCAGGGGAACTGGTACTAGCTGGCGGTGGCGGCGATGGCTTCGTCTAAAGTTGCTTATGTGGCATATGGTGAAGATGCCTCGATTGGATTTGCGGGCGATGATGTCTTAAATCGCCCCAGTCAGCGTTCGTTTGAAGATCCGCCATGGAAGGTCATTGATTCCGATATTCACTTTAAGCCGATGTTCGTTGAGGGTTTTGAACCTGTCGATGGGATTGGTGGAGTCTCAGACGATACGACTGAAACCGANAATCCAAGTGATACCGAGGGTGAGGGTGTTTCCGACACTCGAGAAACCGAGGGTGATGCATCCGATGAGTCCATGCAAACGGATGAAGATCCGTCTGAATGGGCAGAANTCGCTGACGNTGAAAGCCTGGTGACTGGGGTTTCGGAGGAGGAGGTCGTCAATCGAGTTGAAGAGGCTGTTGCCAATGCGCGAGCCGAACTGATTGATGAATATTCTCAAAAAATCAGTGAGCTCGAAGCAAGTATCGCATCTTTGAAGAGCGATCATGAAACGGAGTGCCAGCAAATTCGGGAGCAAACGAAAGCTGATGCANAAGCGAAAGTTGATAAGACAATCGAGCAGTACCGTGAGCTGACACAGAAAATCCGAACGGCTTCGACACGCGTATCCGAGTTCTTTGAGCCAGTATCTCGGCTGTCAGTGCATATTGCCGAGCAGCTGGTTCGAGGAGAATTGACGGTTGGTCCGGTCGCTATTACCCGCCTTGTGCAAGGGTGTCTTGATGCGATCGAAGAGCGCGNATCGAAACAAGAGCCAGTCTTGAAGATGCATCCAGCAGATTTGGANATGTTTTTAAACGGTTTTGATGGTGAGCCAACGGGTGTCTCTTTGGTAGCAGATGACCGACTCGCGCGAGGCGACGTGTCGTTACAAATGGATCACTCGGTCATTGATGACTTGTTGTCACACCGATTAGAGGAAATTGCTCAATACGTCTTTGGACGCTCGACGAGTGATGGTGATCTATTACTCGATGAGGAAAACGATTCTATTTCTGCTGAGGATTCAATGCCTGTGGACGCTATCGAGGCAGTAGTGCCTGATCCGAGCGAGCTTGCCGAGAACTCGAGTGACGAGGAGCTCGAATTGTCAGAGATCGAGTCACAAACGGATGATCCGGTGGTTGCTAATGAACCAGAAGATCAGGTGTTGGACGATTCGACTGAGACACAAGAAGATCGTAATGCGGATGCATTCGCAGACTCCAGCGACATCGATGTTTCGTCACCGTCAGATGATCTGAGCGAGGGTCAAATCGGCGAAAACGACACTGAAATTGACGATACGGATCAATCAGAACAATGAATACGTCATTGGACTTTGAATCCTTTGCCGATTCGTTAATGTCGAATCTCAAAATCGCACCACCTCAGCGAGTCGGTACGGTTGTCCGTGTCGTTGGTATGACACTTGAAGCGAAAGGGTTAATCGCTCCTGTGGGTTCGTTGTGCAGTATTGCCAGCGAAGGACACGGTGACTTTCATGCTGAAGTCATCGGATTCGATAATGAAACGCTCTATTTGATGCCATTTTCCGAGCCGGTTGGTGTCCATCCTGGATCTCACGTCAGACTCCTCAGTACGACTGCAAAAGCAGAGCTCGGGGATGCTCAACTGGGGCGTATCCTTGATGGGCTGGGTCGCCCACTCGATGGTAAGCCAATGCCACTGGCTGATTGCACACTCGGACTTCAAGGTCTGATCATTAATCCGATGGAAAGGGGCGAGATTACCGAAGCCTTAGATGTTGGGATTAAAACGATCAATGGCCTGTTGACGCTTGGCCGTGGGCAGCGGGTTGGTTTGATGGCGGGATCTGGTGTCGGAAAAAGTGTGCTGTTAGGCATGATGTCAAAATATACCGAAGCCGACGTCGTCGTGATTGGATTGATCGGTGAACGGGGTCGGGAAGTTAAAGAATTCATCTCCAATAGTTTGGGGCGACAGGGATTGGAAAAGTCGATTGTCATCGCGTCCCCAGCCAATGAGTCTCCGGTTTTGCGATTACGTGCCACCTTGCTGGCGCACCTGGTCGCTGAATACTGGCGGGATCAGGGAAAAAATGTGTTGTTACTGGTCGATTCGATTACACGGGTTGCGCACGCACAACGCGAGATTGGTTTAGCGGTGGGTGAGCCGCCAACATCAAAAGGATANCCGCCTTCAGTGTTCGCACTGATTCCTCGGCTGATTGAGCGGGCAGGTGTGGGTCGCCATGGTCACGGCTCGATTACAGCAATTTATACGGTACTCGCTGAAGGTGATGATCGTTCTGATCCGATCGTAGATATTGCGCGGGCGTCTTTAGATGGGCAAGTCATGCTGTCGCGTCGATTGGCTGATGCAGCGATGTATCCGGCGATTGATCTTGAAGGTTCAGTGAGTCGGGTTGCAGATCAGATTGTCTCGACGGACTGGCTGACACGTGCGAATCGATTCAGACGCTTGTGGACGCTCTATCAGCAAAATAAGGATCTCATTCAAATTGGTGCTTACGAACAAGGCTCCAATCTAGAAATTGACGAGGCCATTCAAAAACGGGCTGCCCTTGAGGCATTTATGACGCAGGGGTCCACAGAGCGTTTCACCGTCCAGCAAACTGAACAGTTGCTTTTGGGAATTGTGTAATGGCGAACTGGCAGGTCATNGTCCAGCGAGAGCAAGCTGCGCGCGATCGTGAAGGTAAAAAGTTAGGTCAATTACTCAGTCGTCACGCTGAATANACTGAACTACGGTTGAAAACCCGCTCGATATTGACGCAGTACGAAGAACAGCTTGAATCGGTACAAGATCAGTCACGCTCGCTGAAAGACACCCACTTGTATCGGGTATCGATTGCGCAGATGCGAACTGCTCTGCAGCAAATTGATGGGCAAATCTATCGGCTGGCGATGCAGATTAGTCAAGCTCGGGCAAAATTGGGGCTAATCGAACGAGAGCGTCAGAAGTATCAATTACTTTTGGACCAGCAAGCCGACCAGGCGCGAGCCGAGGTACTGAGAGACGAAGCACGCGTGTTGGACGAGTACTCTATCCAACGATTCAATCAGCAAAACTAAAGTTGGCTCAAACTTTGCTNNTTNTCCTAGTACTTGAGATAGGGTGAGGATCACAGCGCATGCCTGCGGGATTAAATCTTCCAACNAATANCAGTTTGCAAACATCTGTAAATGCTGANAATTCNNAGACGAAGGGACAATCGGAGCTTTTGGTTGCAGAAAAAGACACGTCAGGATTTGCAAGNGNAATCAANAAAATCTCTCCTGAGAACAACAATATCGGTAAATTGTTGCCGGAGGACGGGTCTGCAATGGCCGAAAATCAGCAAATCCAGGATTCAAGTGACTTGCTTCAAGAGGTCACGGAGTCAATTGCGATTCCAATCACGGGAGAAATTCAGCTGGTCACTAGTAAGAACCAAGTTTCCGAAGAATCTCTATTGGAGTTTATGAACGAGCAAGGACTATCGCGATCAGAAATACTCGAGGTGTTGTCGAATGCTGAAATCAGTCGAGTCATTGAGCCACAAACGGAAATGGGAATCTTAACCACGGGTGATTGGCTGCAGACAAAAGTAAAGGTGGAAAGTCCCGTTGGTGATACGGTGATTGAAACTTCAGAAGCAGAGCAGATGGACACATCAGCACTGGTGCTCAAAGAGCTGTTAGAGACGCAACTGAAGACGCACCTGGGTCAGACAANGCCATCTCACGTTGTAGAGATCATCGCTAGTAAGGCCGCGATTCAGCAACTGACAAATGGTGCGAGCCAACACGAGGCTGTCACAGAGCCAGTCTATGATGTATTCGAATCAATAAATTTGGGTCGTTCGAGTGGTGATTCCGAGACATCTTCTCAAAATCACCGAGATNCTAGCTCACTGTTTGCAGCATCNGCCCGCGCGTCCACCGAGACTGCGATGACTCAATCCGAATTGAAGGATTTCCGTTCGTTTCTTGCCGATCATTTGCGGCGCGCAGAAACGATTCAGCAATTGACTGATCGGTTGGGNGTCTTTGTTGCAAAGCAAGTGACAGCGCAGATGAGTCAAGGTCGGTGGAGTATTGACTTGACCTTGCATCCAGCTGAGCTTGGCAGTATTAAAGTGGATATGGAAATGACCGAGCGTGGGCTTGAGGCTACGTTCCGAGCTAGTCAGGGGGTGACCCGCGATTTATTGATGGAATCCATGCCTCGTTTGAAACAGTGGTTTGAAGAAGGTGGCATCAATGTTGCTTACTCAGGATTATCGCAAGATTCAGGGACGAATCAGTCAACAAGCGACGAGCAGACCAATGAAACTGCTCAGTCGACAAACGACAAGGTATCGACAGAAGAGTCTGGCGAGCCAACAGAGACAAATGATGTGACGGGGATCGATCCCGGACGATTGGACATTCGAGTGTAAAGAGGATTAAAGATGGCAGACGAACAAGTTGATGGTCAGGAAGAAGGTAAGAAAGGCGGTCTCATGAAGATCGTACTACTTGTCGTTGGTATCGTCTTTGTTGTGATGCTGACGATTGGTCTGACATTGTACTTCACTGGATTTTTTGACCCTGGAGCTGAAGAGGCTGCGGAACAGCAGATTTCGGCGTTGGAATCAGAAGCTGCACAAGCGGCTGAAGAAGCCGCTCAACAACCGGCGAAGATTCAATTGGAAGCGCCAGCAGTGGAGAAGTTTGAGACTGTTTACTACGAGCTTGACCGGGAGTTTCTTGCAAACGTATCTGACTCGCGGAAAGTCATGCAAATCAAACTCGCGATCATGACGCACTATGATGAGCAGGTGATCGCCAATATTGAAAAGCATGTGTTCGCAGTGCGCTCTGAAGTGCTGGACATCATGCGGCAGGTGACAGAAAACGANCTGGTCAGTCCAGATTTCAGAACCAACCTTGCCGAAAATATNCGNATCGCGATGAATGCAACCTTGGAAGAAGCGGAAGACTTCGGCGGAATCGAAAAGGTGTATTTCGTCGAATTCATCGTTCAGTAGGAGACGATCCTGTGGCTGATACAACACTGACGTCTGAAGAGCTCGANGCNTTAAATGCGGGCGTGAGCTCAGGGGAAATCGAGGTCGATACGGGTCTNAATGTGCATGCGAATGTGGTTAAGCACGATCTCACCGCTGAAGACTCTACACTTGGTATCAATCTCTCGGCTATTGATATGGTCAATGAGCGCTTTGTCCGTATGTTTCGCCTTGGTTTACTTGAGGTGTTNCGGACCAGCCCTCGAGTGAATTTGACCAAAGCTAAGATCGTGAAGTTTGGTGAGTATTTGCCGGATTTGAAACCGCCATTATCAGTTACAACGATCCGGGCGAACCCGCTGCGTGGTTCGTCGATGGTGCTGATTGAACCGAATATCATTTTTTCAGCCTTGGATAACTTTTTTGGTGGGTTTGGTCGTGGTATTGGGACGTTGCCACCAGGACGATTATTCACTCCAACTGAAAGCCGTATCATTAAGTTAATGTTGGATCAGTTATTTATGTCCCTACAGGAGGCGTGGTCACCATTGTTACCGATGGAGATTGAGGCTGTCGGGTCGGAAATTAATCCACAGTTCGCGCAAATTGTTGATGAAAACGACCTGGTGATATTGACCCGATGCGAAATTGAAATTGGGCAAAACGTGAATGGGTTCATCGACATTGTNTATCCATANGCGGCGGTCAAGCCGTATCGAGAGATGTTGAAGAGCCGNCTTCGTACCGGGGAAAGTGATGATGAGAAAGATCGCACCTGGATTAATAATATGGAACTCGCTGCGGGTGATGCATCGTTAGGAGCCAAAGTCGAGTTAGCCAAGGTAAAAATTCCAGTGAGCGCATTTGAACAGCTTGAAGAAGGTCAAATATTGTTCTTCAAGAAACCTGACTTTGCGCGGCTATTGATTAATGAAATTCCGGTCTATGAGGTCGCTGTGGGTACGCACGGCACTCAGGTCGGGGTGCGGATTGAAAACCCAATCAAACCTGATGATTCAAACGAATAATCAGCTAATGACAGGAGAATGACAGTGAGCGAATTTGAAACCGATGAGAACACAGAAGGTACAGTCGAAGCTGAAGCCACTGAGGAAAAAAGTCAGGAGAGTTCCGAAGCCAAGCCGTCAATGAATCGCGAGGTAATCCAGAATATTCCGATTACGCTTGCGATCGAGGTAGGACGAGCCTCTCTAAAAATTCGTGATTTGATGCGTCTGACGCAAGGCAGTGTCGTCGAATTGGATCGCCTGGCAGGAGAGCCGCTGGATATTGTTGTGAACGATACAGTCGTTGCACAAGGTGAGGTGGTCTTGGTGAATGATCGATACGGCGTCAGGTTGACTAAAGTTGTCTCTGCGGCGGACCGAATCAAAAACTTATGATGGATCATTAAGTGGAATACGTTGACTGGGCGTCATTTGCCGCCAGTTTTGGCTTGGTCATCGGNTTGATCCTCGTGACGTTATGGGGTTTCAAGCGATACGGGCAAATGCAGTTCCCGAAAAAACATGGTGACGCAGCCATTCAAGTTGTTGAGTCTCATGTGATGGGACCACGACAGCGTATCGTTCTGATTCACTGCGACAATCAGAGAATACTTGTCGGTTTGTCACCGCAAGGTTTTGCGCATCTCGGACAATGGACGTCTGANGCAACGCCACCAGACCCTTCATTTGCGGAAACATTGAAAGCTGTGGATCNAGGTTCGGAATAAAATCCCTTTCATTACTCCACACCAAGACGGCAGCGTCAGTGCTGTCTGGCATTCTATTTGCAGTTCCTAGTATCAGTGCTTTGATTCTTGATCAAAATGGATCTAAGTAATTGAAATTATGGGATTAATTTAATGTCAATTTGTCGTCATAAGAACTTTTGTCGGTGGTTTCGATCTCTCCGAGTCATTGGCCGGAGTCTTTGTGTTCTCATGGCTTCGTTAATTTTTTCAAGTTCGGCGCTAGCAGAAGCCTTGCCGATCATGACGGTCATCGAGCAAGAAGGGGCGACACAATACAGTCTCACACTGCAGCTTCTAGCATTGATGACGCTGCTTTCTCTGTTGCCAGCATTATTACTCGGTATGACGTCATTTATCCGAATTATTATTGTTTTGTCCTTGTTGAGACAGGCGCTTGGCACCATGCAGACGCCACCGAACCGTGTTTTGTTGGGAATTGCTCTATTTCTCACTCTCTTCGTGATGGAACCTGTATTAACAGCTGTCTACGACACCGCTATCTTTCCATATCTGAATGAAGAGATATCGATTGAAGCAGCAATTGCAGCAGCAGAGTCTCCAATTCGTGGGTTTATGCTGAATCAAACCCGCCAGGAAGATATTGCAATGTTTACTGAGATTGCCGGTGATGGTCCGATTGCGAGCCCAGAGGATGTTCCTTTTTCGATACTCGCACCAGCATTCATTACTTCTGAGCTTAAAAGCGCTTTTGTCATTGGTTTTATGATTTATATCCCTTTTGTCGTTCTCGATTTGATTGTGGCGAGTGTCTTGATGTCGATGGGTATGATGATGTTGTCGCCAATGATGATCTCGATGCCATTTAAGTTGATGTTATTTGTCTTGGTCGATGGTTGGACCCTGATTATGGGTTCCCTCGCATCAAGCTTCGCGATGCCTTAGGAGGTTAATATGGATACGGCAATGGTTGTTGACTTGGGTCGAGAATCTTTATTGGTCGCNGTGATGATTGCTTCGCCGATGCTGGGGATTGCTTTGGCAGTTGGTCTACTTATTGGTATTGTGCAGGCTGCAACCTCGATTAATGAAATGACCCTGTCTTTTATCCCGAAGCTCGCGGCGTTGGTNATTGTCCTGATGATACTGGGGTCATGGCAAATTGCTGTCCTTGTCGATTTCACTCGCCGTCTTTTCGAGCGAATCCCTACNTTNTTCATGTAGGAGTCTGATTTGGAGCTTTTTGTCGCTGATTTGATTGANCGGTTCTATACGGCTTTGTGGCCGTTTCTCCGGATCGGCGCNATGTTAGTCGCTGTTCCGATTTTATCGATTGANGCGGTGACTGTCAGNATTCGAGTTTTCCTCACGTTATTATTGACGATCTTGGTTTATCCCTTGGTGGATTGGCCTGTCATTGATCCTATTTCAGCCGCGGGACTGCGTGAGATTTTCAATCAAATACTCATCGGTTTAGTGATGGGATTCTTCCTCCAAATTGTGACAGCAGCTGTCGTTCTCGCTGGNCAAGCGATCTCCAACTCAATGGGNCTCGCAATGGCGACCATGGTTGATCCGAGCATGGGAANCGTGCCNTTGGTCTCTCAGTTTATGNTGATNTTGGCGACACTGATATTCTTNGGNGTGGGCGGTCATATGCTGCTCATCGGNATCTTACTGCGCAGTTTTGAGACNTATCCTGTNGGTCTGGCATTCNTTNGNCAAAGTACCTANGGAACACTGATTGAATGGNGCGCAATGATNTTNGTTGGCGGCNTTTTACTCGCNTTGCCAATNATGGTCGCNCTANTACTNGTGAATATCGGAGTTGGCGTGATTNCCCGNGCGGCACCGAGCCTCAANATTTTNGCANTTGGTTTTCCNGTATTTTTNNTGACCGGTTANNCCGTTTTGATNNTATCGTTNGCTGGNATTGGCTCTCGAATGCAATGGCTATGGATGGAAGGNGTTGACCAAGTCAAGANCTTTGTCATGGTNCCNGGGGTNCTNTANTGGCTGAAGATACTCCAGACGACGATCAGAANACCGAAGAGCCCACCGCCCGGCGGTTACAAAAAGCCCGTGAGGACGGGCAGGTTCCGCGATCGCAAGAACTTGGGGCTGCAGCCGTTATGATTAGTTCGATGGCTTTCCTGTATTTATCAGGTGGTTGGTTGGTTGGTCACCTGTCGCAGTTGTTCGCGGCGGGTTTTGTTATCGAGCGTCGCGATATTTTCTCTCCNTACGTNGGANTAATGCATTTNCGGGATATNGGTCGAGATGGNTTTTTACTNNTTATTCCATTGCTTCTCNTGACTNTTGTGNTCGCNATNCTNTCNTCCTCAGCAATGGGTGGCTTGAATTGGTCTTGGAAGGCAACAGCCCCGAAAGCCAGCAAGTTGAATCCGTTAAATGGATTGAAGCGGATGTTTGGCTTGCGCTCTTTAGTCGAATTAGTCAAATCCATTTTGAAATTTTCGTTAGTGGCAGCCGTGCTTGCCTATATGGTTTACGACTTTTCTGATGAGTTGATTGTGTTGTCCGCGATGAATTTTGAGCCGGCAATGGAAGCGGCTGGGCATATGGTGGGACTGACCTCAGTTCTAGTAACCGTTACATTGGTNTTCATCGCAATGATCGATGTACCGTTCCAAAGCTTCGAATTCACCAAGCGTATGCGAATGACCAAACAAGAGGTCAAGGACGAGTTCAAAGATGTTGAGGGTCGGCCAGAAGTGAAAGCGCAGATCCGTCGGAAGCAGCGAGAGATGGCTGAATTACGCATGATGGATGCTGTCAAAGAAGCCGATGTTGTGATTACAAACCCAGAACATTTCGCAGTCGCTTTGGTTTATGATCCTGAATCAGATGGCGCNCCTATTGTGGTTGCAAAAGGGCTTGATCATGTCGCGCTGCGGATACGAAATGAGGCAAAAGAGCATGGAGTTGTCCAAGTTGAGATCCCACCTTTGGCCCGTGCACTGTATTTCACCACCGATCTCGATCAAGCGATTCCAGAGGATCTGTATTACGCGGTGGCTCAGGTGATTGCCTATGTCTTCAGTCTCGCGAGTTTGCGTCGTGATGGTCGAACAGGTCAGGTGCCGAATCCGGAGATCCCGGAACAATATCGCTTCGATACTGATGGTAATCTAAGCGACTGAGAGGGAGTGTGATGCAAGAATCTCAAGACATGCCGACAAATTTATTATTCGGGGAGGCCGGAGAGATTTTCTTTCGAGAAAGTGACAACAGTCGGATGAATCGGTTATTTAAGACTGTCGTCAACGACGGCCTTCATCTCCTCATGACGAGTCAACTTAATGGGCCTGTCGATCACTATGGAAAACTGTTCCTGAACCGGCTGAAGATGCGTTCAGGTCTCGCTGTCGAGACGTTCATGCCAGTCAGTACNGACGCCCTGATTGCCCGATTTAACTCGATGTTGAGTGACGTCTCTGTCGAGGAGGCGAGAGATGACAAGGCTCCGATGCCAGGTCGTGTCATCGTGGTCAACGATTTACATGCAATTGATGGGGAAAACCTTTCACTGCTGATGCGTCTCATTTCTGATTTTCCGAGCCTCAATGTGCGGTTGGTATTCTTGGCGGATCAGATCCCAAAAGAGATGGAGCGGATACTCGAGCGTCTTGGGTCCCGATTGGTCCGATGGGATGTGGTGCCACCATCACCCGATGAGCAAATGAAGTTACGAAAAGAATCAATGCAAATTGGGCTTGAGTTTCAGGTTGAACGCGTGCTGACTCGGATTAATCAATCAGTGGCAGATCAGTTGGAACCCAGCCTTGATTTTGACGATGGGCAGCCATCGCTCCAGTTGGATGCGAATCGCGCCCTCGAATCTGGTACTGAGGCGGGGGAGCGCGAAGCTGAGGACATGAAGGCATTGTTTGAGGAGGATGAGGATCCGCCCCGATCAAAGGGTCGTTTTCGCTTGGTGCTGATGCTGTTGGTCCTTTGCATCATTGGAGTTGTCGGTGCAGCGACGATGTATCCAGACGTGGGTAGGCAGCTGAACCGTGTGCTTGTATTGATTGGTGTGGATGAACCATTCTTTGGTCGACAAGAAAAGGAACGTAGCGTCGTCGACGCTGCGTATGACACCGAGTCTGCCACAATACCAGTGGAAACAAATTCCCAGCCGTTGTCTGAAGGTTCCACTGAGTTCAAGCAGCCTAAAACGACAGAGTCTGAGGTCAATGAAAGGCTCGAAGTAACGACAGAAATTGCCGCATCAGAGATGACNGCNGATGNGCAGGAAGAANCGCCGGCCAGCGACCNTNCTGCCAGCCTNCCNGAAAGCTCTCAGAGTACTGATCCTCTTCTAACCAACCAGGAATCCACGCAAGTTGCGAACGCTGATGGAGACCGGTCGCCAAGTTCGGAGGAGCAGGTTGCATTGGCTGATCCAGTCTCTGCGCAAGTGACATTGGATCCTTTGGCTCCGGCTACGTCGAGTGAAGATCAAGACCCACCTGAAGCCTCGAGAAATGACGCGATTGAAAACCCTTTGATCGCGCGCGTCGGCAATGCGAGTCCCACCAGTCAGTTCGTTCAGCACATTGTGCTTGCGTCAGCTGCACGTGCTGAAGAATGGCTTAGCACGCAGAACGGACTAGATAGCGCAATCGTAGTCCCTGTTTCGGTCAATAATGCTCGGCGATTTGCTGTGGTCAGTGGGCCATTCGAAACGCGTACTGAGGTCCGGGATTATATTCAAGGAATGGACCAAACAGCCGATTACTGGGTGAGAACAGCAAGATCTTTGCAAAGAATTGCGTTAATCGGGGATGAATGATGAGTGGTGATGAGTTATTTCGTCAGGAAAACGGTGGTCAATCCGAGGCTGCAGTCGTCGGCAACGGACCCTCATCCAAGCATCAATCATCGCGTACGCGGGGTCCAAGTGTTGGAGTCGATCAGTATAACGATCGATTAGTCCGCGTGACGGATTATTCAACACTCGGAACCGCCCATCTCGATGGTCAGAGACAACGTACCTCGAAAGACTTGAAAGCTGAACTTCAGGCGGTGGCTGAGTTGACTCCTGTGAGTTGGAGTCTCAAACCCTGGAAGCCAGGATCACTGAGCCGTGACCTTCAGATTCGTATTCAAGACGCTGAGTCTGCTGTTGAAAAAATGCAAACAATGATTGACGGTCTGTCAGAACAAGTCGCCGTATTATGCGGCGAAGTTGATTTAACCTATTCAGATGATGACTCGGAAGAGGATTAGGAGGCGATACAATGAGTGGCGAAGATCCAGAAGACAAAAAGGTTGAGAATCCCGCAGCTGATGATGACTCCATTGACGATGATTCTTTAGATGATGTATTCGAAGTTGATGAGACTTTTGACGTTGACGGTGATTTTGAGGTTGATCCGGAAGCTGCCGAGGCCCTCGCTACGATGGCTGAGGCGTCTGACGTCGCAGTTGGAGAAACAGCCAGTCAACAGCCAACTATGGATGCAACACTGTCGGATTCGATACGCTTGGCCGATGAGCTCGTGAAAACCCGAATTGAGAAAATTCATGAGGCGGGTGAGAAGTCAGTTTCACAAGCTGTCGAATCGATGGAAACGCTCATCGGTTCAGTACTTGATGCAACTGAGGCGGCAACACGCGCATCGGCAGCGGCCAGTACGTCGACCACTAATCTTGTGAAGTCTGCAGGTCGTTTGACCCAAACAGCTGACCGCAGTTCGCGAATTTCCACCATCGTGCTATCCGTTGGTGGCGCGATGTTATTTATTTCTGTTGCGGTGTTCGGCTTTATGGCTGCGCAGCTTGCACAGCGAACAAGCGAGCTCGAATCGATGGTGATGGCTGTCGGTAAACGGGTTGTTGAAATGAATGTAGCATTCGGGGAGTTCACCGCTGTCACTGACTCGCTCGATCAGTTACGACTGACTCAGGAAACGTTTCGTGACAGCGTGTATCAATTGACGGAGCGCGTGAATGGAATGACAGAAACACTCCAAGCCGTCAGAAGCGAAGTTCCTGTGACCACAGCTGAATCCGTTGGACGGCAGAGTGAAGTCTTCACTGCTCGCGTATCAGATGTTGAAGGTCAGATTCAAGCGCAACAGAAAATTACAGGAGATCTTGCAAAATCGTTGCAAGGGCTTGCAGGCCAAATGAGCTCGTTACGTAAGCAGATCGCGAGTGTATCTGAGCTGAATAAGGATGTTGAGGCATTAGTGACACTGCAGCGAGAGCGATACTACGAGTTGTTACAGGCCCAAGCCAATGCAACCAAGGCGCAAGGCTCTTCAGCTGAGCCCCAGGTCGATCAAGTCATTATTCGGTACCCGAACCCTGATGCTCCATTACCGCTCCCGGAGCAGGTCAACTAAGAGCTGATTTTATCTGCGTTTTCGGGCTCTGTTTCAGAGCTCGGAGACGGTAACTCAAGCCTGTTGTCGCTATGTAGCTCGTCGCCTAAATCATCGTCAATGATCGATTCGTCTTCTGAAATGGAATGGGTCATCGATAGCATTGAATCGATCAATGTTGACGGGACATCCATGCCGACTTTTGCAAAAATCTCATCAACGATTTCACTGGTCTCCGTTTTGAGCTTTTCACTTTTCTCCGGATTGGATTCGAGTTCTTGACCAATCTCGTACAATCGGGAGGCGTCGGTGAACGGAATATAGGATTCAACAGAACCTCGCAGCATCTGTATCCGTAAGACGGCTTTTGCATCAGATCGCTCGCCATTTCTCGCGTCGAAACGACCTTCTTCGAGTAACGACTCAAGATGTTTGGATAAAACAAATTTATAACGAGGCCGCTTTTTGTCGAGGTCTATCGGATCGACGATTATATCTGGATTCTCTAGCTCATCTCCGCACATTGCTTGCCAAAGATCTTTCCCGGAAAGCTCTCCAAACGGATTTGGACCAAAATTGACGTGTTCGGCCAATTTTTCGCCAGTCACTTTCGGGTTGATCCCAAGCAATGTCTCGAACACAGTGACTCGCTCGCTCAAATAGATCACAAAGATTGCAACCGCCGCGAGGATGATGATCAGAACGCCTAGTACCCACTCCATATCAGGCTCCCTCGTTAGAGGTTATCGTCATCGTCATCGTCATCG